>NZ_JAKVCI010000013.1:0-56704 GCF_022447305.1 Prochlorococcus sp. ALOHA_ZT_50
TCTAAGTAGTACTGTCTTTAAGGCAGTACGGGAAAACTTTAAACTTACTGATATCAAGACTTTTTAAGCGTTATTAATTTCTTGGACATTGAAAGGACATAATTTGTTGATTTATTATTCAATTTTTAATTTTTCCCAGGTAATAAACAGTTTGAGAATGAATCATTCAAATTGATAAATTAATATATCTTACATATCTTATTTAAGACTATATAATAGACTTATAATAAGTCTCATCTAAGAATAACTATACAACGAATTTTTATTCATTAGATGTATATTCTATTTTTATTTCATTTATACATAATTATTGTTTCCATATATTTGAAGAAAAATAATTGACAAAAATTAGAAATATTCAATTTAGCAGCTATCTTATATGAGACTATTAAATAGACTTATAAATAGTCTTATTTGAGAATTAGTATACTAATTTCTATATAGATTTTTTAGCAATTGATACGCTTCATTTAATTTTCTCATTTGATCTGTTGATCCTCCAGCATCTGGATGCGTCTCTAAGGCTATTGATTTATAGGCCTCCCTAATTTTACGGAACGTATGAGCGGATCCTGCGGATGTTGATAAATTCAATAATTTAAGTGCTCCATGTACTGTCATTGTTGAGTCCAAAGTTTCAAATGAATTTGATCTATTATTTCGCTTAAATCTACTTACAAACCTTCTCATAAGTGTTGGTATTCTATTTATCAGATCTGATGTAGCAAAAGGGTCTTCTAAAACGCCAATCATTAATAAAACAATTTCAAGGGATGGATTTTTCTTTATCCAAAATGGGCATAATTCTGACATTAATTTATTGGCTGCACTCCACGTAAAGGGTAGATTTTCAGTTCCATCAAGATTTGGCCATATATCCCTTTCAAACCAATCCATCGAAGCTTCTACTACATGATCATTAGGAACTGATCCATATAAGGTTTTCCAATGACTAATTAACTCAATTCGACATTTTATTAATTCAGTTTCTTTAATTGTATTAATTTGAATATCATTAATATTCTCCTTTAATTTTTCACTATTAATACTTCTTCTTAGATTCTTTACTTTTTTTTCAACAAAATTGGGAAGGCTTATGTTTGAGTTGGCTTTTTCTTTATATTGATTGTTATTTGTAAATCTTTTATTCAAAGATATCTCATTAACTTCTTTTTTTACGTCTGATTTAATTAATACCAATGCAGTATCTTCATCAATATTTAAATTTTCATTATTATTATTCTCGTTAAAGTCTATTTCTTGCTGTTGGTTCTTAGGTAGTAAATCATCTTCTTGAAGAAGTTCTTTAAGTATCTTTTCTATTACAGGTCCTCTTGCTCTAAATCCCCACTCTTTTCGTAATTGATCAAACCTGGAAATTAGTTCCTCAGGTAAATCAATTGAAATTCTTTTTGTATTTGAATTTTCAGGAATATTCAATAATATTTTCTTGAATAGTATGGAATTTATTTAATTTTATTCAAAAAAAATTGAAAGTCCATACGGAATATTGTTTTTAAATTAAAACCAATTTATTTTTATGTCACAAGTCAATTAAGTGTCTTTTTATAATAAAAATAAAAAATGTTTAATTGTTATTTCAAGTCATCTAAAGAAAAAAAGAGTTTTTATCAACATAAGAAATTAGAAATGCTCAATTATATTAAGGATTCACTTGAACGTAAAATTGCCTCCGTAACAGCATCTATAGAAGTTCTAGAAAGCCAAATAAGCAGGGATAAGGAAGTTGAAGTAACTAACTAGTATTCAAACAAAACTTTCTAGAAGTTTTTCAGGGCCAAATTTCTTTAAATAATTAATATTTGAATTTTCAGTTACTAATAGATATCCTGCAAATCCTAAACCGTTAATACTGAAACCATGAATATGATCATTTTTTCTTTTTATAATAGCGATCCATTTATTAGTTATTAAAATATTGTAAGGATATATCGGTTTCTTATCACTAATAGGGTCCCCAAGTCCTAATTTCTTGCATAATTCTAAGTAAAATTCAAAAAGACATGATGGATTTTCTAAAAAATTAAATTTGGATACAATAATATTTTTTTTAAGCTTACTATCTAGATCTTGATATGAGTTCATCTCTAAAAACCACTTTTCTCTAGGGCATGATATCTCACCTTTAGATCTACGCAGAAGTTGAAAATGCCTGTGAGGTTGACTTGCTCCCGCAATTGGAGAACTATTGAAAAACCATAATCCACTAGTATCTTTATTAACTTGTTGGATCGCTCTCCAATCTTTAATATCTAACCATCCATTTTGAGGTTTCCATTCATTTGTAATAAGTAAAATATGACCTTTTTGTACAGGGTACTTATTTAATATTAGTTGATGATTATCACCAATTTTATCAATTTCTAGTATCTTTTCCCAAGGACAAAATGGATTTTGCTTAGGACCATAAATTTTTTTTTTATTAAATTTTGAAGTATCGAGTTTCCTAATTATGAAGTCGTCTTTTTCATATAAATCTCTTGTAATAATATCAGTTTTGAGAGGATATAATGATTCATCATCAATTGATAATCGAGTTTGTTCTAGTGCTTTTTTCCAATATATTTCTAAACTCATTTAAAAAAATTTATCATTATCATTTTAAAAAAAAAAATAAACTTGTAATTACTTTTTATTAAATTGATATTCTTTCAATTTTTCCAGAGGTACTGATTCTAAGACTACAATATTCGTTGATTCTAATATGACTTTTGGTGCAAGACCGTCTAATAATGCTTGCTTCCACCTATCAAGACAAATACACCAATGATCACCATCCTTTAGTCCTGGGAAGGAATAAATAGGCATGGGAGTTATTAAATCATTACCTTGTGATTTACTATATTTCAGGAAATTATCATCCATTACACAACATATGGAATGATTCCCTCCATCATTTTTGTCATAGTTGCAAAATCCATCCCTGAACCACCCTGTCATAGGTGCGCAACTACAAATCTCAATTTCTTCTCCAAGGACATTTAACTGATTTTGATTATTTATGGTCATAGATTTTTTTAATAATAATAAAACACCAACATTTCTTTAAAAAAGGTTGACGAGTATGGGGGGTAAGGAGGTAATAATTCTAATAAGGTTTTTTTCATTATGGATTGGGACTTTACTGAAAACATTGCATTTAAAGCTCTTTATGAAGCTTTTAAAGATAGTGATGAAACTTCCGCATTAGAATTTTTATCTAGTGATGGTGCTTCATATTATCTTGAGTTAACACAGGATGCCGCGGGTGAGGGACTTGATCTGGGTGATAATGAAACGATGGAAGAACTACAGGAAGAAATTATTGAATATTTAGAAAACAACTAAAAATTTAGCTTAAGCGCTGAAATATTTAGCTTTTGAGTGTAGTGAAATGATAGCTGTAGTACTTTGTTCTGGATGAAGTTGTTCAGATTCATCCATGGTCAAGTTTATTCTTTTTGCATCCAACAATGATAATTGTATGTTTGAATCAGATACTTTTGGACATGCAGGATAACCAAAAGAATATCTAGCTCCTCTATATTTTTGAGCTAGTATTTCTCTATTTTTGTCTGGTTCTTCAGACCTAAAACCACATTCAATACGAATTAATGCATGGACATACTCAGCTAGAGCTTCTGCTAATTGCACTGTAAGTCCATGGAATAACAAATAATCGCTATATTTATCTTCTTTAAATAATTTTTGAGAATATTCACTAGCAATATCGCCCATGGTTACTGCCTGCATAGGAAATATATCTATCGGTTTATCATTTTTCAAATCACAATAAAAATCAGCTATGCATAAATTATTCCCAGATTTTTGTCGTGGAAAATTAAATTGGGAAATTTTATTTAATGATTTCTCATCAAATAAGAAAATACTATTATCTTTTCTCCCGCATCTGAAATATCCATAAACTGCTTTGGGTGATATAAGTTTTTTCTCTATAATTATCTCTAACCATTTATCTAACAATGGTTTAGCATATGAATCCAAATAGTTATTGTATTCATCTACGCTTTGGTTTTTTCCTTTTTTTATTTGCCATTGCCCGCTAAATAAAGCTTTTGTATCTAAATAAAATATTAACTTATTTAAATCTATATCAACATCGTTCAAGACTTTCGTTCCCAAGAAAGGGGCTTGAATTGGATCTTCTTCATTTATAAATTTAGATCTTATAAAATTTTCTTTTAAATTTAATTTGGAAGTCTCGGTATTTATGGATATTGATTTTTTAACAGCTTGAGAGTTGGATTTTGATGAGGCTAAATTAATATTTATACCCTCATTGTTAATGAAACCCTCTGTATTTGACCAATTACCCTTTTTCTTATTATCCATATATTCATTCATGAATTTAAGATCAGTGAACGCATCTTTTCCGTACAATATTTTCCCTTTATATATTTTGCTGCAGTCCTCATTTACAAATTTTGGGGTTAAGGCTGCGCCTCCTAATATTACTGGTACACTAATATTTTCATTGTTAAAAGCCTCTAAATTATCTTTCATAAAAGCAGTTGATTTAACAAGTAATCCGCTCATAGCGATGCAATCTGCATTGTGCTTTTTTTGTGCATCTATAATTGCTGAAACATCTTGCTTTATTCCTAGATTTATTACGTCATAACCATTATTTGTAAGTATTATATCTACCAAATTTTTTCCAATATCATGTACATCGCCTTTGACAGTTGCAATTAAGAGTTTTCCATTTGATATGTTTTCATCTACAGTTTCCATATATGGTTCTAAAATTGAAACAGCAAATTTCATTGTTTCAGCGGATTGGAGTACAAATGGCAATTGCATTTGACCTGAGCCAAATAAATCTCCTACAACTTTCATCCCATCTAGTAAAAAGGTATTAATTATTTCAAGAGGTTTATATTTTTTTAACGCTTTATTTAATTGATCCTCTAATCCTATTTTTTCTCCATCAATAATATGATTTTTCAGACTTTCTTCAAGAGTTAGGTTTTTATTTTCTGAAGATGCTTTTTTGAAATCTTGAATAGATAAATCTTGAAAAGCCTTTGTTAATTCTACTAATGGATCATAAATACAAATATCATCTTCAAATTCTCTTTTGTCATATATCAAATCTAAGCAAAGCTTTTTAGTTTCTTCAGAAATTTTTGATAATGGCAAAATTTTATTTGGTGCGATGATAGCAGAATCTAATCCTGCTTTAATGCATTCATCTAAAAATATTGAATTTAGATTAATTCTTGATAATGGTGAAAGACCAAAACTAATGTTTGATATCCCAAGTATGATATGAATATCTGGGAAATTTTCACGAATTTTTAATATAGCACTAATAGTTTCTTTAGCGTTTAATCTATCTTCTTCTATCCCTGTAGATATTGGCAGAGCTAATGGATCAAAAAATAGCTCATAATCTGACAAACCACATTCTCTTGTTCTATTAATCGCTCGTTTGACAATCTTATATTTTTTTTCTGAATTCCTTGCCATTCCATCTTCATCAATTGTTCCGACAACAAGACCTGAACCATACCCTAAGGCTAAATTTAGAACTTGATCAAACCTTTCATTGCCATCTTCGTAATTGGTTGAATTTATAATACATTTACCACCAGCTGACTTTAATCCACTTTCCATTTTGTCAGCATCTGTAGAGTCAATCATTAATGGTAAATTTATATTGGTAACTAGTCTTGAAGTTATTTCTTTCATATCTTTCACTCCGTCTCTGCCTACATAATCAACATTTACATCAAGAACGTGAGCATTTTCTTTTTGTTGTTGCTTGGCAATTGCAACTAAGCCATCCCAATCGTCGTTATTTAATAACTCCCTTACCTTTTTCGATCCACTTGCATTTAATCTTTCTCCTACTATCAAAATTGAATTGTCTTGTTTATATGGCACAGAGTTATATATTGATGAGGCAGATGGAATAAAACCACTTGAATTTTTCTTACCATTGTTGTAGGTCCTTTCAATATCAATAATTTCATCGATTATTGAAGACAGGTATTTTATATGTTCAGGTGTTGTCCCACAACATCCACCTATTAATTGAACATTAAAGTCATATATAAAATTCATTAACTGCATCTTTAATTCTATTGGCTTTAATCTATAGTGAGCTACACCACCAATATTTTCAGGAAGACCTGCATTGGGAATACAGCTTATAGCGAAGGGAGAATTTTCAGACAAATATTTAATATGTTCCTTCATTTGCTCAGGACCAGTTGCACAATTAAGTCCAAGGATATCTATATTAAATGGCTCTAATATTGTTAATGCAGAAGCAATATCAGATCCAACAAGCATAGTACCTGTTGTTTCCATTGTTATAGATACCATTAAAGGTATATCAATATTTTTACTTTCAAGAATTTCTTTTGATGCTAATAAGGCAGATTTAATTTGTAAAACATCCTGACAAGTTTCAATCAAAAGAAGATCAACTCCTCCATCTATAAGACCATAAATTTGTTCTTTATATGATTGCTTTAATTCATCAAAATCTATATGTCCTAAGGTGGGTAATTTAGTTGTTGGCCCAATTGAACCTGCTACAAACCTTGGTTTATCAACTGATGAGTATTTGGCAGCAGCTTTTTTTGCTATAAATGCCGCATTTTTATTTATCTCATAAGCCTTATCCGCAATATCATATTCATCAAGAACTATTGATGAGGCTCCAAATGTATTAGTTTCTATAACATGACAACCTGCTTCTAAAAATGAATTATGAACCTTCTCAACTACCTCTGGCGATGATAAAACAAGGTTTTCATTACATCCCTCTAATTCTTTTCCTCCAAAGTCATCTGCAGTAAGATTTAAGTTCTGAAAAGATGTTCCAGTACCTCCGTCAAAAATAATTAATGGTTTTTCATCTCTATTTAGATAGGTTCTGAAAGATTCCATTTTTAGGTAAAAATTAATTTATTTTAGTGAAATTCTTGTTACCCAATTATCATAGTCTTGAGAACGACCTTCTGTTATTTCTATAAGCTTACTTTTTAATTTATTCATTATTGGTCTTTCAACATTTAATTCAGTTGATTCAATTTTTTTAACTGGTGTAATTTTTGCTGCTGTACCAGTTAGAAAAACTTCATCTGCTATTAATAATTCTGTTTTATCAACAGGCCTTTCAATTACATTTATTCCAAAAGATTTTGCTAATTCAATTACACTAGCTCTAGTAATCCCCTCAAGGATATCTTGATCAACACCAGGAGTGATTAAGTCTCCATTCCTTACAATAAATAAATTCATACCACTAGCTTCGCTTACCTTACCACTTGAATTTAATAGCAGGGCTTCATCAAAACCCGATAAACTAGCTTCTGTTTTGGCTAATGAACTAGTAATATATGCTCCACTTATTTTTCCTCTTAAGGGGAGAGATCTATCTTCTTGTCTTGTCCAACTACTCATTCTACAAGAAACACCATCTGGGGATAGATAATCTCCTAGTTCAATACAATAAATAAAGAAATCTGTTTCAATATTGTGTAACCTTGGCGCTATACCTAAATCGCTTGTATATACAAATGGTCTTATATAAATAGGTTTTTCTGGCTTGTTTCTTTTTATAACTTCTTCTAAGGCTTTAAAAATATATTCTTCAGAAATTTCAGTTAAGAGTAATTTTGCACTTTGAGATAATCTTTTTATATGTTTATCAGTTCTAAACAAAAGGAATTCTTCTTTGTTTGTTGGGTTAGGTATCGCTCGCATTCCTCCAAATGCAGCAGTACCGTAATGTAGTGCATGAGTAGCTATTGATATTTTTGCTTCTTTAAATGGAATACATTTACCTTCGAACCAGGCGTATGGAAGAAATTCATGCATATTTAATTTATTTAATTAAGGTAAACTTGTTTTATCCTACTTACGTATTCTAAACCTTATTTATATATAAAAATGCACAGGATATTAAATATAGCAGGAAATGAAAAGAATAAGGATGATTTAATTGAGCAACCAGCTGCAGATTTTATTTTTATAACAAGTGTCAAGGCTGATTTAAATCTTATATCAAACTTATTGTTAGAAAAAGAATTTGCTTCATTAAAAAATAATATAAGAGCTTTAGAAATTTCTAATTTAAATTCCTCAGCTCAAATAGATAATTATTTATTAAAAACAATAAATTATGCAAAAGTTGTCGTACTTAGAATATTTGGAGATAAAGGTACATGGAACTATGGAATTGAACAACTTTTAAATTGGCAAGCAGTTAATAAAAAAAGGAAGTTAGTAATCCTATCAGGTACCATTGACCAGGAAATTTCCTTATGTGAAATAAGTAGTATAGATAAAAATATTGCATTAAATATTTCTAGATTACTAAGATCTGGAGGACTGGATAATTATAGAAAGTTTCTTAATTGTTTAAATTATTTAGTTGTAGATGAAAAATTAATTCCTGATGATTTTTTGAATATTACTTTTTATGCAGATCCCTATTTATATGATTGGAAAAATGAAAAAGGCGAAAAGATAGGAATAATATCCTATAAATCACTTTTTTTGGCTAATGAAATTGAAGTAAACGAAAAACTTAACTTGCAATTAAGAAAATGCGGATTATCTCCTAAAACATTTTTTATTTCAACACTAAAAGATCATATTATTCAGAAGAAATTAATAGACATTTTTAAAAAAGAAGATATTAAACTAATAATTACCACAACTTCATTTTCTTCATCTCAAATCAAAAATAACGATTTAATTGAAAATTCAACAAATATTTTTACTTCTCTTAAAATTCCAATTTTACAGCTTCTTTCTTCTAATAGATCAAGAAAAAAGTGGTTAAATTCATCTATTGGAATGAATTCATCTGATTTATTAATGCAAATAATTATTCCTGAATTTGATGGAAGAATTACTACCTGTCCTTCAGCATTTAAAGAAATAATTTCTAAGAAAAATACACTATATAGTGAAATAACTAGTTACAAAGCTGATCAAGTAGGTATTCAATGGATTTCAAAATTTGCAACAAATTATGTGAAACTTCAGAAACTTAATAATTTTGATAAAAGAATTTGTTTAGTAATAAGTAATTATCCAGTAAAGAACGGAAGAATCGGTAATGGCGTTGGTCTAAATACACCATCTTCAATAATAAATATTCTTAATTGGTTAAAAGAAGAAGGTTATGACCTTGGATCTTGTAATTATCCTCAAGATTCTTCGGAATTAATGTCAATGCTTATAAAAACTAGAACTAATGATATTGAATCTCAAAATAATAAACCATTAGATTACTTACCACTTAGTGAATATTTAAAATATTGGAATTATTTAGAACTTGATCCCAAAAATATTATTGTTAATCGTTGGGGTAAACCATCTGATGCGATCGATCTAGATAATAAAGGCTTCTCAATAAATGGTATTAGATTTGGAAAAATAACATTATTGATTCAACCTCAACGAGGTTATGACGCTTTCACTGATAGAGATATTCATTCTCCCGATCTTCCACCTCCCCATAGATATTTAGCACAATATTTTTGGATTGAAAAAGTTTTTAATGCAAATGCTATGTGCCATATTGGTAAACATGGGACTGTTGAATGGTTACCTGGTAAATCTATAGGTCTCAGCAATAAATGTTTTCCAAATATTATTTGTCCAGCAATACCAAACATATATCCCTTTATCGTAAATGATCCTGGAGAAGGATCCCAAGCTAAAAGAAGAACTGCTGCAACAATTATTGATCATTTAACCCCTCCTTTGGATAGGTCAGAATTATATGGAAAATATTCAATATTAGAAAATTATTTAGACGAATATTTTGAAGCAAAATTATTAAATTCTAATCGGATTGAAATAATAGAAAAATCCATTTTTGAATTAATTAAAAAAGATTTTAGCGAAATTACTTTAAAGAATAAAAATAATCAAATAGAAGAAATTGATTCCTTTCTTTGCAAAATTAAAGAATCTCAAATTAGGACAGGTTTGCATATTTTTGGCAATAGGCAGAATGACATTAATGAAATAAATTTATTCTTGTGTATTGCTAGAGTACCAAATGCCAACCGAATTGGTGTTATTCAATATATAGCAAAACATTTAAAACTAGATTTGAATCCTTGGACAAATCAATATGATCAAATGTTAAGTGAAAAGGATAAAAAAATATTATTGACTTTTTCCAACAAAAACATTTTAAACTTTAGAATGGCTATTGATTTTTTGGAACAACAAGCAAAGTATTTAATATATTTGTTTTTTTACAAAAAGAATACCAATATAAAAAATCTAGAAAAATATAAAAATCAGAAAATAATAGACTATTTCTTTAATGAAAAAAAACATAATAAGTATTTTTTATTATTAAAAAAAGAGATTCTATATCCAATCATTAATTCTTCATATAATGAGAAATTATCATTTATTAATTCATTAAATGGACAATATGTAAAAAGTGGTCCATCTGGAGCCCCTACGAGAGGTAAAACTGAAGCTTTACCCACTGGTAAAAATTTCTTTTCAGTTGATTCGAGAGGACTGCCAACTGAATCAGCATGGAGTGTTGGTTGTCAATCCGCTTCACAAATACTTGATTTATACAAACAAGATAATGGAGAAGATTTAAAAAATATAGCAATATCTGTATGGGCAACATCCACAATGAGAAATGGTGGTGAAGACATTTGTCAAATACTATATTTATTAGGAGTACAGCCTATTTGGGATGGGCCTTCAAGAAGAGTAGTTGATCTAGAAATCATTCCTTTATCTGTTCTCGAAAGACCAAGGGTTGATGTTACTTTAAGGATTTCGGGAATGTTTAGAGATGCATTTCCACAGTTAGTTAAATTAACTTCTAAAGCAATAAATCTTGTTTCTAATCTTAATGAGGATGATAAATTTAACCCTCTTGCTGGGGCATCAAGGGATGGTGATTCAATTAATCGTATATTTGGGTCAGCGCCAGGTTCATATGGAGCTGGTCTGCAAGAACTAATTTCAAATTCTAATTGGGAAAATATTGATGATTTTGGAGAATCTTTTCTTAATTGGAGTAAGTGGATTTACAGTGATAATCTTGAACCTATAGAGGATAAAAAATCATTAGAAAATGCTCTTAAAAATGTGCAGTTAGTTGTTCATAACCAAGATAATAAGGAACATGATATTTTAGATTCTGATGATTATTATCAGTTTCAGGGTGGATTATCTTCAGCAGTAAAAAAATTGAGCGGTAAATTACCTGAAATGTATCATGGTGATTTATCAAAATTTGGATTATCTAAAATTTCAAAATTACAAGATGAAATTAATAAAGTTGTTATATCAAGAATACTTAACCCTAAATGGATAAATGGAATGAAGGATAATGGTTATAAAGGAGCGTTTGAATTTTCAGCTACACTAGATTACTTATATGCTTTTGATGCTTCTACTGAAGTAGTCTCAGATTGGTGTTATGAGGAAGTTTATAAATCATGGTTATGTGATCTGGATCTTAGGAATTTCTTTCTAGAGAATAATCCATGGGCTTTAAGAGATATTGCACAAAGATTTCTTGAAATTGTCAATAGAAAAATGTGGAATAATTGTTCATCAGATGTCATTGAAAATTTAAAGAACATAATTATTAATACTGATTCAATAATTGAAAAAAACGAATTCTGAATTATCTACCTAATAGCGAAAGTCCATGACTATCTGTTCCGCATGTTTTTAGCATTGAATATTTATCTGCTAATTTATCTATTTCTGAACATACAAATAAACTAGGATTCCATACTTCATTAAGTTCATAATCGTACCAAACCTCTATTCCATCAATACCTTGTATTTTGGCCTCTGGAATTAATTTATAAAAGGGAATCCTGTATCTCGCTGGATGTGCAAGAAATGATAAACCACCAGCTAAATTTATTGCTTTAATAACTGATTTAATATTTAAATCATTACCTATTGGAGACTCTCCAAGGATGTAGGGATTTAGGTATTTACTTTTTATATCTATTCCCAATCCAATTACATGTACTAAACATCCTAGAATCAAACAATTAATTTCTATTCCCGAAATTAATGTAAAAGAATCTTTAGGATAATTTTTGAGTATATTATTTTTTTTTATATATTCATGAGCTTTAATTGTATGATGATCGGTTATTGATAAAAATTTCAAGTTATTTTTATAAGCTTGTTCTAAAAGTTCATATGGTTCTAGACTTCCATCACTAAATTTTGTATGACAGTGAAAATTAATATTTTTAGGACAACTATTTTTATTAATATTGGAAGTTAATTTTACTAAGTCTTCCCTATTCATTACTTAATGAATTCTCATTTTTCTTTCTAATCTTTGCATATAATTGTATTGAAGCCAACATGAAAATAATTAGTCCAACTACGCTCCATGTAGCAACACTAGTTGGAAAATTATTTTTAAAAATAACTAAAAGTACAATTATAAATAATAATAAAGTAGGCAATTCATTTAATAATCTAAGGTTTTTTGCTGAAATGGTTGAAGTACCATTTTGTAATGAATACATTATTTTATAACAATAAGAATGATAAATTACTAATCCCAAAACAAAAGAAATTTTAATTTGCAACCACTTCTCACTTAACCAACTTGGTTGCATAATAACCATGCATATAGCCATACTTAAAGCTAATATCATCCCAGGTGTTGTGATTATATTCGCCAGCCTTTTTTCCATCAAGGTGTATTGTTTATTAAAGGCAATTTTTAATTCATTATCCATATTTTTAGATTCTTCATGATATATAAAAAGTCTTACTAAATAAAAAAGTCCCGCAAACCAAACGATTACACCAATAATGTGAAGTGATTTAAACCAGAGATATGCTTCAGCTGCCAAATTACTAGATTAATTTAAAAATATATATTTTTAATATAGTTATATTTAACAATATCAAGAAATCTATTTTTCAAAAATTAATTAATATTTATAACTCGTTAAAATATTCATATATATCATTTACTGAATTTTTTCCAAGTCCTTTAACTTTTGATAAATCCTCTTTACTAGCTATTCTTATCGCGTCTATTGATTTAAAATGCTCAAGCAATTCTCTTATTCTTGATGGTCCTAATCCACTGATTTGGGACAATTGAGATCTATTCATTCTCTTAGATCTTTTGTCTCTATGAAAAGATAATGCAAATCTATGTGCTTCATCTCTTACCCTTCTTAATAGAAGAACTCCTTTTTGATTTTCATCAGTATCAAGAGACTTAGTAAATCCTGGAATAAATATTTCTTCATTTTTTTTTGCCAATGAACATATAGTTACTTCTTCCTCAAGATTTAATTCTTTTAATGCTTTAATAGCTGCATTTAACTGTCCTTTTCCTCCATCAATCATTATTAAATCAGGCCAATCTGATAGAAGTTCATTGTCTAATTTACTATTCGTTTTATCATTTAATATTGAAAAATCCCCTCCGCTTTTTTTAAATCTTGACCATTTTTTAAACCTTCTATGTATTACTTCATATATCGAAGCAAAATCATCACTATGTCCTACAAAAACGTTTGGATCTTTAATTTTATATTTCCTATAATGCTGTTTAGAAGGAATCCCATCAATAAAAACGACTTGTGATGCTACAGGGTCACTACCTTGAATATGGCTTATATCATAACCTTCAATTCTTTTAGGTTGTTCGCTTAATTCAAGTATTTGGGCAAGATCCTCAATTGATGATTCATTATCTTGTATCCCATTTAATATTCTATCTAATTCCAATTTCGCATTTTTTAAAACCATTTCTACAGTTTCATGTTTTTTATTTCTTTTTGGGATTAAGATTTTTACTTTCTTTTTTCTTAGCTCCGTTAACCAATCCTCTATGGTTGCTTGTTTTGGAAGGTTATATTGAATAAGAATTTCTGATGGTATTTCTACAGCTTCAACATTCATATAATGCTCTTCTAATATCTTTTGTAAAATAAGATTTTCATCTTCATTATTTAATTTTTGACTATAGCCAATTCTCCCAATGAGCTTACCAGATCTCATTTGGAAAATTTGTATACTAGCTACATTTTTTTCTGAAACTATTCCAAAGATATCTCTATTAATTGAAGAATCTGGTATTGATATTTTTTGTGATTCAGTTAATAATTTTAAACCTGAAATTTGGTCCCTTATTTTTGCTGCATTCTCATAATCTAAATCATTTGAAAATTGCAGCATTTTTTTTTGTAAAAATATTTCTAAGTCATCATTTCTTCCCTGAAATATCATAGATACTTGTTTCATTATTTTTTTATAATCGTCAGATGATATAACTTCTTGGCAAACACCTGGACATCTTCCTATTGAATAATTCAAACAAGTTCTATCTTTATAGACTGGCCTTGGTCTTTGTCTAAGTGGAAATATTTTTTTTATCGTAAATAATGTTCTCCTTAATAATCCGACATCAACATAAGGTCCATAATATCTATCTAAATTATTTCTATTTCTTCTTCTTCTTGTAATAAATATTCGAGGATATTTTTCACTCCAAGTTATACAAAGATATGGATATTTCTTATCATCCTTTAAAAGAATATTAAAATATGGTTTGTTTGTTTTAATTAAATTTGACTCTAAATTTAATGCTTCATATTCGCTATCTGTGACTATTATTTCTATTTCAGTTATTTGACGAACCATCAAACTTAATCGGGGAGTTAAATCTGAATAATTATTGAAATAACTACTTACTCTACTGCGTAGTTTTTTAGATTTACCGATATAAAGTAAGTTATTATCAATATCTTTAAAAAGATAACAACCAGATGACTTTGGAATTTCGGATAATCTTGATTTTAATAACTCCTTATTATTAATTAATTTATATTCAATTTTAAAATTATATTTGTTATTTATTTTTTCGATAGAGGAATTACTCATTTATAATGATTAACCTCCATAATTCCAGCCAGTTGAAGATAAATTTAGTGAGTCAACATCATTATTCAGATAAGCAGATTGAACCTCTCCTACAAAAACGGTATGGTCTCCATGCATAACACTTCCAACAACATTACATTCAACACCACCAACACTATCAACTAAAATAGGCAATCCAAGCTCACCTAAATTAAATTCAACAGATTCAAATCTACCTCCTAATGCTTTTTGAGGTTTAAAGAAAACAGCTGCTAGATCCTTTTGATCACTTTTGAGCACATTTAATGAGAACTTATTGGTTGACTTTATTATTTCATGACTAGAACCCTCTGCTCTAACAGCCATTACAACTAATGGTGGGGTGAAGGAACCTTGAGTCACCCAACTTGCAGTAAATCCATTCACTTCATTTTTATCCTCGTCTCTAACGCCACAAATAAATAATCCGTGAGGTATTTTTCTTAATAAGATTTTTTTTGCTTCTAGATTTAATGTCATAATTGATTTATCTAATAATCTTATTTTAACTAAATTTCTTATTCGATCATAATAAATTCATGAAAATTCTTTATCCAGGTACATTTGATCCTTTAACAAACGGGCATCTTGATTTAATAGAAAGGGCTGAAAAAATATTTGGCAATCTAGTAGTTGCTGTTTTAGAAAATACTTCTAAAACACCAACATTTAATCTTGAAAGAAGAATAATACAAATAAAAAATTCTCTTTCTCATTTACCTAATATTGAAGTTATTTCTTATTCTGGTCTAACTGTTGATTGTGCAAATGATCTAAAAGCTAATCTTATTCTTAGAGGCTTAAGAGCAATGAGTGATTTTGAGTATGAACTTCAGATTGCTCATACAAATAAATCTCTTAATAATGATATTGAAACTATATTTTTATCGACAAATACAAATTATAGTTTTCTTAGTAGTTCTTTAGTAAAAGAAGTTGCAAAATTTGGTGGTGAAATTAATCACATGGTACCCCCCTCTGTTGAGAGGGATTTAAAAGAATATTTTAAATAATATTTTTATTAACAAGATTTCAAGTAATAAAGATCACGTAATAATTTAAAAGCTTTTTCTTTATCAATTTTATTAGAATTTTGGATAATGCTTATAATTATTGGCTTTTCATTTTTATATAAAAAGCCAGATAATGCAAAGACATTTGAAAGAGTCCCAGTTTTGCCAAAAAACTTTCCAGACAATTCACTATTTACAAATCTTTTAGCTAATGTTCCTCTCACTCCCGTAATTGAAAGTGTAGATTGATAAGCTTTAAAATCATTAAAATATCTCATTTTATCTAAAAACAATACAACTAACTTTGTTGTAATTTTATTTTTTCGAGACAATCCACTAGCATCTGCAAAGTATGCATTAGTTGCTGGGAGGCCTTTATTTTCAAGCCATCTTTTCAATTTTATATAGTCATTATCGTTCCATGTATTTGAGGCATTTTTAAAGAGAGATTCAGCTGTAAAATTATGGCTTTCAGAATTTGTTAGAGTTAATAATGAAAGAATTGGAGTTGAATATATTTTATTTATCTCTTTAATATTTTTTAAATAAAAAGTTTTTTCTGAATCAAAAAAATCTATATATATTTTTGAATTTGGAAATTTATTTTTTAAATAATTTTTAATAAAATTTTTTAATGCATAAATATCATCATATTTATTGTGATTACTTTCTATTGCAAGAGATGTAATTGGAGATCCATATTCGTAAAGTTTATCAGTATTTGTCCAACCATTAGGCCAATATAATTTTGAATCAATTTCTACAATATTAAAGTTAATAATTTTATTTTCTTTAACATTTGAAATTAGTTCGATTATATGTTCATAATTAAGATCTGGATCACCTTGACCGTGTAAATAATAATCGTTTTTATTTTTAAATAAGGAAGTTTTTAAATTATTATTTAATTTATATTTACTTAAAACATAAGCTGATGAGAATAATTTTTGATTAGATGCCGGCAACCTTGGAACATCCTCATTGTAGGAACTTATTATTTCCCCTTTATTATTAATAATTGATACACTAAAAGAATCATCAAGCGTTTGATTCAATAAAGCATCATAAGTAGGACATATTTTGTTTTTAGTAATTATTCCCGGGAAATTAAAATAAATACTATTTAAAATAGTTATTTTCTGATTTGCTAGTAAATATCTTATTAAGAAAGGAGATGTTACTAATACAAGAACAATTAAGAAAAATGAATAAATTTTTTTTATCACATTCAATCTATAAATTTACAAAAATAGATTCATTGTCGGGTTTAATTTCAAATTCTTTTTTAAAAAAATATCTTTTATTTTCTTCTTTGAAAAGCAACCAGTTATTTGGATAAATATGCATAAGAGCAGCTTTATTTAAAGGCTGCAGAAAATAAATATTTTTCCATGTTTTGACAAAGTTTTTACGTCGCTCTCTAATAACACTTCCTATACCAATATTGGCATCTTCAAATTTTGGATTTAATGAATAATGCGTACCTTGATAATTATCAGACATTGGTTCAAATGAATCGAAATCATATGGCTGAGGTAGTATCGATATCATTGCACTATCAATATTATTTATATTATTTGATTCATTAAATGATTTAAAAGTAAAGATTTTATCTTTGATATCTGGATAGTCTCTTTGAGCCAAAGCCACAGCACCTTGATCAGCAAATGTTATGAATACATTATTATTTTTAGACAATATCTTGTAGATAGTTATTCCAATTCTGTTAAACTTCAATCCTTCAAAATTAAATTCTATAGTAAATCTTTTATTTGAATCTAATAAACTTGGAATAATTGCATCCTCCATATTCTTAAGAGATTCATTTAAATCTTTAGGTAGTCTGTAATTGGTTTCCATTAAAATTTGTCAATACATATTTGAATAAGTTCTAAAAATTTATCTATTTCTGACTTATTGTTTATTGAACCTAAAGTAACACGAATATTTGAATATAGTTCATCATCTTTTAAACCAATATTTTTAAGTGTTGAGCTAGGTTTCCCAGATGAGCTTGAACAAGCACTTCCACTACTTATGGCTATTTTATTTTCTGACATGAAATTAACAATCTTATAGGCCCTTATAGGCTCAAATAGTTTATTTAATAGTAGAAACGAAATATGATTGGGAAGTCTATGGTTAATACTACCCGTAATCTTTATATGATTATTATCCTTAATTTTTTGAAAAAAATAATTTTTAAGTTTATTAATATTATTAGAAGGAAATTCAGTTATGTAATCATATAATTTTATTTTTCCTTTAATATTCTTTAATGATTCATACATTCCAGCGATTAATGGCAAAGCTTGTGTACCTTGTCTAATTGAAAATTCCTGAGTAAGTGATATGTCATTATTTTTTAAAATTTGTCTAGACTTTTCTTTTGTTAAAAGAATACCGATCCCTTTTGGACCTCCAAATTTATGAGCAGATAAACTTAAAAAATCACATTTAAGATCTTTCCAACTGAATATTCCATTACTTAATATTTGAGTTCCATCTAAATGAAACATTATATTTAATTCTTCACATTTGGAACCAATAAATTGGACAGGTTGTATTGTCCCAATTTCACTTTGTCCCCAAATAATTGATACAAGCTTAGTATCATTGTTTAAAAATTTTTCGATATTAGAAATATTTAAAATTCCATCATTATTTACCGTCCATTCGTAAATATCCCAATTTTGTTTTCTTAGTTTATTAGCACAAATAGTTGTTGCTTGATGTTCAACATTTGAAATAACAACCCTACCATTTTTAAATTTCTCATAAATATTATTAAATACAATATTTGTCGATTCCGAAGAACCAGATGTAAAAATTATATCCTCTGGATCTGCTTCAAATATATAAGCAATTTTAGATCTAATTTTTTCAAGATATGTAGAGCATTTTATCCCTAGCTCATATGTAGATGAAGGGTTATGCCAATAATTCCTATAAGTTGAATTAATTATATTTAAAACATTCTCAGATAATGGAGTTGTGGATGCATTATCTAAATAGATAAAATTATTTTCCATTAATTTACTAACATTGATCCTGAGAAAACCTTTTTAGCATTACCGGTCATCATTACTTCACAATCGTCTTTTGACCAATCAATTTTAAGATTACCTCCTGGTAAGGTTACTATGGTTTGTGAATTACAAAGGCCTAATTTATAAGCTGCCACATGGATAGCACAGGCACCTGTTCCACAAGCTAAGGTTGGTCCTGCACCCCTTTCCCATACTTTTACTTTGATATTATCTCTATTTAAAATTTGACAAAAATGCACATTAGTTTTTTCAGGAAATAATTCATTTTTTTCAAATATAGGACCAAGTCTGGAAAGAACAATTGACTCTATGTCTTTTACAAAGAATATTAAATGAGGATTTCCCATTCCTACGGCATAACCCATATTATTAAAATCTTTCTCAATAAATTCGTGTGAAGGAATTGAATTTATTTTTTTTTCAATTGTTGTTGGAATATTTTGACATTCTAAAATTGGAACTCCCATTTTTACTGTAATTTCATCATTTATATATTTTGCAATTTTTAAACCTGCTTTAGTCTCAATTTTATATTCTATATTTTTATTATTCATTGAATCATTTACGTGGAGATACTCAACTAAACACCTAATTCCGTTTCCACACATTTGTGCTTCAGAACCATCAGAATTAAAAATTATCATTTTTGCATAATTATCTTCATTAGGTTCTTCTATAAAAATCACACCATCTGCTCCAATACCAAATTGCCTGTTGCAAATTTTTTTTATATCAAATATTTTATTTGTCTTGTAATTTTTATATAATTCATTTCCTCTAGAATCTATTATTACGAAATCATTTCCGTTACCTTGATATTTTTCAAAAGTTATATTTTTCATTTGTAGATAATATATTTTAAATTTTAATTATAAATTATTCCTTTTAACAATCTATTTCTATTTTATACAATGGATATTAAAATAATAATTTAACAAATAAAAATTAAGTGATTTCTCCCGATAAACAATATGAGGCTGATACCAATTTATATAATCCATCTGAAATAGAAAAAAAATGGCAGTCAATATGGACAGAAAACAATTTATACAAAACCGATGAATTAACTGAGAATAGCGATAAATTTTATGCCTTATCAATGTTTCCCTACCCTTCAGGTAATCTTCATATGGGACATGTTAGGAATTATGTTATTACAGACTTAATAGCTCGATTCCAAAGGTTTAAGGGCAAATCTGTTTTACATCCAATGGGTTGGGACGCTTTTGGTTTGCCTGCTGAGAATGCAGCGATTGAAAGAGGAATTAGTCCAAGTGTCTGGACTAAAAAAAATATTTCTCATATGAAGTCACAATTAAAGCTTTTGGGACTATCAGTTGATTGGGATAGGGAATTTGCAACATGTGATGAAAATTATTATATTTGGACTCAATATCTATTTTTAGAGTTATACAAGGCAGGTCTTGTATATCAAAAGGAATCAGAAGTTAATTGGGATCCTATAGATAATACAGTCCTAGCGAATGAACAAGTTGACTCAGAGGGTAAATCTTGGAGATCTGGGGCAGTAGTTGAAAAAAAATTATTAAAGCAATGGTTTTTAAGAATTACTAATTATGCGGATGAGTTATTGAAGGATTTAGAAAAATTAGATAACTGGCCAGAAAGAGTAAAAATAATGCAAGATAATTGGATTGGAAAGTCAATTGGTACAAATATTAATTTCAATATCAATACCAATCCAGAAAAGAAAATAACTGTATTTACAACAAGGCCAGATACTTTATTTGGAGTTACTTATTTAGCAATTTCTGTTAATCATTCATTAATTAAAAAAATTACTGATCAAGAAACCATACAAGATATAGAAAATCTTAAACAATATTTGAAAAATAATAAAAATAATGAACTTGAAAAAATTGGAATAAAAACTAGCTTAATAGCAATAAATCCAGTTAATTCTGAACCTATTCCTATTTGGGTGGCAAGTTATGTTCTCGATGAATACGGTACAGGCGCTGTTATGGGCGTGCCTGCTCATGATCTAAGAGATTTTGAATTTGCTAAGAAAAATAATATTGATATTAAACAGGTAATAATAAAGGATAAAAGTGAACAAACTAAAGAGCTTGATGAAGCTTATGTGGAAAATGGATATCTTATTAATTCAAATCAATACAATGGTATAGCAAATACTATTGCTAAATTAAAAATTTCAGAGGAGGGAGTAAATAATGGATGGGCCGAAAATAAGATTCAATATCGTTTAAGAGATTGGTTAATATCTAGACAAAGATATTGGGGATGTCCGATACCCATCGTTAATTGCAAAAAATGTGGAGCTGTTCCTTTAAACCAATCGGATTTGCCTGTTTCATTACCAAAAGATATAGAAATCTCCGCTAACAAGATTAATGCTTTAGGTGATAATAATAATTGGATAAATACAACATGTCCAAAATGTGGAATAGCGGCAAGAAAAGAAACTGATACTATGGACACTTTCATGTGTTCATCTTGGTATTTTTTAAGATACCCATCTTCAAAATGTTCAACTAAGCCATTTGAAAAGAATGAAATTAATAAGTGGTTACCTGTAGATCAATATGTTGGAGGAGTAGAGCATGCAATATTGCATTTGTTATATGCAAGATTTTTCACTAAAGCTTTGCGAGATAATGAACTATTTGATATTGATGAACCTTTCAAAAAACTATTAACGCAAGGAATGGTTCAGGCCGCAGCCTATAAAAACAATAAAACTGGTAAATATGTTTCTCCTTCCGATATTACTGACTTATCAAATCCTACAGATCCAATTGACAATTCTAAACTCGAAGTTCTTTTCGAGAAGATGTCTAAGTCTAAATATAATGGAATAGACCCTGAATCAGTAATTAAAAAATATGGAGCAGATACAGCAAGAATGTTTATATTATTTAAAGCACCACCAGAAAAAGATTTGGAATGGGGAGATACAGATGTTGAAGGACAATTTAGATTTTTAAGCAGGATTTGGAAGCTTTATATAAATTGTGCAAAAGATATAAATAGTAAATCTAATTCCTATCCAGATAAAGAAAAAAGTTTAATAAAGTCAATGAATATCGCTATAAAAGAAATTTCAAATGACATATTAAATAACCAATTTAATACTGCGATTTCAGAACTAATGAAGTTTTATAATTCATTATCAAATTCCATTAATGACGTAAACAATAATTTAAAAATTGATGCTTTAAAAACATTTTGTATTTTGTTGGCTCCATTTGCACCTCATATTGCAGAAGAAATATGGCATCTTATAGGATTTAAAAAATCTGTACATTTAGAACACTGGCCTTCATTTAATGCCGAGGCACTAAAGGAAGATTCATATGAACTAGTAATACAAGTGAATGGAAAAGTTAGAGACAAAGTAAATATTAATAATGATATGAGTGAAGATCAAATTAAAGAATTGACTCTTAAAAGACCTAACATATTAAAATGGACTCAAGATAAGGAAATAAGAAAAATAATTATTGTTAAAGGAAAAATAATGAATATTGTTGTTTAAGAATTTATTTTTTGAATAACTAATGAATTTGGATTTGACCAATCGCCCTTAACTAAATAATTATCATTACCGAAACACATTTCACGGAGTATGAAAAATATAGGTTCACTAACTGAATTATCAAATAATGATGTTATGTCATTTATAGAATATTCTCCACCTTCATCTAATAAATTACTTACTTTTTGTTGATACTCAATAATATTTGCGGCTGCTTTCTTTCCAGCTTCAACTCCAGGTTGATCATATGCATTTATATTTACCAATTCAGCGTAGAAGGATACAGCCCTCTCAAATAAAGCGATTAAGGCACCTAGTGAAAAACAATTTAACTTTTCTAACGTAATAGTGATACTTTGTCTGTTTTCACTAGAGAGTGCTGATCTGGTTCCTTGCAAAAAACCAGAAAGATATTCTTTAGGATTCTCTTTTTCATCAAAAATATTAGTAGATGGAGAATCTAATAATTCAATAAAAATACAAAAGAAATTATCAATACCATCTCTCAGTTGCTGAACATAAGCATGTTGATCTGTAGATCCTTTATTACCAAAAACGGAAATACCTTGATTAACTACTTCACCATTCCTATTAAATTTCTTTCCTAATGATTCCATTACTAATTGCTGGAGATATTTACTAAATACCTGTAACCTATCTCTATAAGGTAATACGACCATATCTCTCTTTCCAATACCATCCCCAGTTAAATACCATGCGGATGATAATAGTGCTGCTGGATTATTTTTAAAATCACTTATACGTGTGGCTTCATCCATTAATGATGCACCTCTAATAAATTCAAATATATTTTCATTAATAAGAGCTAATGGAAGTAATCCCACAGAGCTTGTAATACTAGTTCTTCCTCCAACCCAATCTTGCAAATTAAATATTTTTAACCAATTTTCAGAAGTGGCTTTTTTAAATAACTTACTATCTTTCATAGTTATAGCTATAGCATTAGAATTCCATTCAAGAGAATTGTTTTCGCAGTGACTTTTAATAATTTCCATAGCAATTCTAGGTTCAGGCGTACCACCTGATTTGCTTACTACTACAAATAATGTTGTTGATAATTTTTCAGATAACTCTTCTAACTTTTCGCTAATTAAAAAAGGATCAACATTATCGATATAAGAAAAATTTAAGCCTTTAGAACACTTCTGCAGTGACTCTGTAATAAGTAATGGTCCTAATCCACTTCCACCAATTCCTATCCATAGAACATCAGTATACTGCTGATTATTCTTATTCTTAATATCTCCATTTAAAATTTGTTTTCCAAATTCAGAGATTGCATTAATATCTGCTCTAATTTCCTCTCCTATTTTTGAAGAGGGTGAAATTGATGGATTTCTAAGCCAATAATGTCCAACTTGTCTATTTTCATCAATATTTGAGATTGCACCATTTTCTAATTCTTTTATTGATGAAAAAACATCTATAAATTTATCTTCTAAATTTTTTATCTCTTTACTTGTGAAATTAATTTTGCTTATGTCTAACCAAATATTTAATTTTTTATCAAACCAAAGATAATTACAAAATTTATCCCAAGAGTTTAAATCTCCATTCATTTTATATATTTGTTTCTTTTATTTATTATTCAATTATATCTATACGAATAGTACATAGATTTGAATCATTTAAATTTGTTTAAATTATTATCTTCAAATAAATATGTTTTTGAATATAAACAATTAAAATTGAGGGTTTTTTTTATTTCATATGAATTTATCATTGGATAAAATAAAAAACTTTGGATAGATCATTTAATTACATAATTTCGCCTGAGATATCTGAATTTAGAAGATTTTCCCCAAAATTAAAAATAGGTGTACTTGCTTCTGGGAAAGGAACAAACTTTCAGGAATTAATTAATCTCTCAGAAAAAGGAGAATTAGATATAGATATAAAAGTTCTAATAACTAACAAAGATGATGCAGGTTGTATAAAAAGAGCTGAAAGTAAAAAAATACCTCACAAAATTATAAGAGGCAAAGACTTTCTGCAAAAAGAGGCATTTGAATTAGAAATTGTAAATACTTTAATTCATTACGATGTTGAACTTGTGGTTATGGCAGGCTGGATGAAAATTGTTACTCCATTTTTTATTAATAAATTTAAGAATAAGATAATAAATATTCACCCTTCATTACTTCCAGCATATAAAGGTGGTTCTGCGATAAAGGACTCTATATTAAATGGTTCAAAAATAACTGGTTGTTCAGTACATTTTGTTGAAGAGGAGGTAGATAGTGGATCATTGATAATGCAAGCTGCATTGTCAATTAGAGATGATGATGATATTGAATCACTTTCCAAAAGAATACAAATGCTTGAGCATAAAATTTTACCTCACTCAATCTCTCATGCTGGTTTTTTGATAAGAAGTAATTTTATGGAAAATTATTAGTTAAATCAAGACCTTCATCCATTGAAAATCCACTCATAATATTTAAATTTTGAATTGCTTGCCCAGTCTGACCTTTTAACAAATTATCAATTACAGATAAAATAATAATCCTTCCATTTCGAATATCAACTTTAACAGAAAGGAAAATTTGGTTTGTATTTTTAACCCATTTTGTTGATGGGAATGTATCTACAGGTAAGACTTTAATATTTTTGAAATTTCTATAATAATTATCCAAAAGAATTCTGCAATCATCAGAAGTTAATCCTGGATCTCTTAATCTCCCATATATAGTCGAATGCATACCCCTTGAAATTGGAACCAAATGAGGTGTAAAAAGCAGTTCAATTTTATTTCCAGAAATTAAAGATGCTACTTGCTCGATCTCTGAGGTATGTCTATGGTTTATCAATCCATATGCTGATAGACCTTCTCCACATTCTGATAAGAGTAGCTTTTGGTTTGGTTCTCGACCACCTCCAGAGGTTCCGCTTTTAGAATCAATTACTATACCTTCATTTTCAATAATTCCTTGCGAAAGATAAGGAACTAATGGAATAAGAGCAGATGTTGGATAACATCCTGGACATGCAATTAATCTTCCTTTTGAAATGGCTTCTTTATTTATTTCAGGAAGACCGTAGACTGCCTCTTTACATAAATCATCATCATTCCTTTTATAAATAGCAGCTTCTTTGGAATATACTTTTTTCCATTCATCTAAAGACTTATATCTGTAATCAGCAGATAAATCAATAACTTTAAGTCCTCTATCTAATAATTTCCTTGTCAATGTTGAAGATAGGCCATTTGGTAAGCAAAGCAAAGCAACATCTGCATTTTTTGAAATATTATCTACTGAAATTTCTTCTATATAAGGATCATTATCTAGATAAATAAAAGGGAAATTATCATTCCACTTTGATCCAGATGTTTTATTACCTCCTAAAAATGAAATTTTGTATTTTTTATTTTTCTTTAAAAGATTTACCGCTTGAATACCGCCGTAACCAGTAGCACCTACTATTGCAACATTCATTTCTTTGAATTGGCAGACTTTGAGATAGGATTATAAAGTGTTGAATTTAAGGTAACTAAAACACTATTTTTCTATATTGATAGGAATAATGAAAGAAACAAGTCCCAAATCAAATAATGGAACAATTTTGGATATAAATGAATCTTTTAAAATTGAATTTGATCCTATCAGCGATGCGTTGGCAGCTATAAGAAATGGTGAATGCATAATTGTTGTAGATGATGAAAGAAGAGAAAATGAAGGAGATTTAATATGTGCGGCTCAGTTTGCAACTCCACAGCAAATTAATTTTATGGCTACTGAGGGACGTGGTCTTATATGCCTAGCTATGCAAGGTGAAAAACTTGACTCTTTAGATTTACCATTAATGGTAGATAGAAATACAGATGAAAATCAAACAGCTTTTACGATATCAATTGATGCTGGACCTGAAAATAATGTTACTACTGGAATTTCCGCTGAAGACAGGGCAAAGACAATTCAAGTTGCTATAAACCCAAATACAAAACCTGATGATTTAAGGAGGCCAGGACATATTTTTCCATTAAGAGCTAAAAAAGGTGGAGTATTAAAAAGGGCAGGTCATACCGAAGCGGCAGTAGATATTGCGGCAATGTCAGGTCTTTATCCCGCTGGAGTGATTTGTGAAATACAAAATCCTGACGGTTCCATGTCAAGACTTCCACAACTTAAAGAGTATGCAAAACAGTGGGGAATGAAATTAATATCCATAGCTGATTTAATTAGTTATCGTTTTCAAACTGAGAGATTTGTATTTAGAAAATCTGATGCTGTTCTTCCAAGTATTTTTGGTAATTTCAAAGCTTATGGATATGTTAATGAACTTGATGGTTCAGAGCACGTTGCATTAGTTAAACAAAAATCATCAAAATTAAGCGAACCTGTACTAGTAAGAATGCATTCAGAGTGCTTAACTGGCGATGCTTTTGGATCATTACGTTGTGATTGTAGACCCCAGTTAGAGGCTGCTTTATCAAGGATAGAAAAGGAGGAAGAGGGAGTTGTTGTTTACTTGAGACAAGAAGGTAGAGGTATTGGTCTAATAAATAAATTAAAAGCTTATAGTTTACAGGATGGTGGATTAGACACTGTAGAAGCTAATGAAAAATTAGGTTTTCCAGCTGATCTCAGAAATTATGGAGTTGGAGCACAAATTTTAACTGATTTAGGTATAAAAAAATTAAAATTACTAACCAACAATCCTAGAAAGATTGCTGGATTAGGTGGTTATGGAATAGAAGTTATTGAGAGAGTTCCATTAGTAATTTGTCCAAACGATAATAATGCAGAATATTTGAGTGTAAAAAAAACGAAGCTAGGCCACATGATTGATGAAGATAATCCTAATTCCAGGAATATCGATCCATTTATATCAATTTTTCTTGACGGAAAATATAAATCTATTGATCTAGTTCCAATAAAAAATAACGTTATTAAATTCTGTAGTGATAAGAACATTAATATTAAACTAGAAAGTACTCCAAGATTATTGGCTTTTTGGAATCGACCAAAATTAGTTTGGCGAATTTTGCATGATCAGAATAGAACCAATTCCAACATTACTGATGAAGAAATAAAGAATATAGAATTATTTATTCAGTTTTTATCCAATTATGAAAATAGTACAAAGATTGGAATTATTGTTTCTAGAAACATTGAACAAGCATTACACCCAAAAAGTAGCATCAAATTAATCAATACTAAATTTACTATTAATAATGAAATCTTATATTCATCTACAAGAAAATTTAATCTAGATAAAGAGACATTTAGTATTGTTTTTGAAGGCTAAAAACTACTTTAAAGTTGCCTTTAAAATTTTTGACCCATTAGTAAGCTTTAGCACTACATCCATATCATCAGTCTTACCAAAAACAGTATGAACTCCATCGAGATGAGGCTGTGGTTCATAAACTATGAAAAACTGACTACCACCTGTATCCTTTCCTGCATGAGCCATAGAAAGTGAGCCTTTTAGATGTTTATTGGAATTAATTTCACATTTAATATTATATCCAGGGCCTCCAGTTCCAGGCATACCAGATGCTCCATCACGAGTATTTGGACATCCACCCTGAGCCATAAATCCAGGAATAACTCTGTGAAATGCTAGACCATCATAAAAACCATCACTAATTAGGCTCGTGAAGTTTTTAACTGTATTAGGTGCGTCGTCAGAGAAAAATTCAATATTAATGTTCCCAACTTCTGTTTCAAATAATGCAGTTGTCATGTTTTATTTGTTTAATAAATATTCTAATATCTTAATAGCTAAAGCAACTTTTCAAGGTTTTCCTTAATGGTATTTATATCAATGTTATCTTTATTACTATTTTTGTCTTCCTCCCAATTTTCAACTTCTAGGTTTTTCTGGGGTGGTGAAATTAATAACCTATCTTCTGCGGTTTTAGGTACAAAATTTTTTTCTACTAATTTGCATTCATAATCTAATTTAATGCAGAAATCTTTTATTTCCTCTATGTTGATCATTTCAACTGTTGGCAAAGGAAAATCTTGAGCTTCTAGTAGACCACAATATCTTGTTGCATCATCCTTATCTTCAAACATAAGAACAATTGTCCTTCCTTTAAGTTCGATTGAATGAATTCCTTCCTTATCTGTTCCTGAATTATATAAAAGAACAAATATGTTCATAAGTATCGATTTTTCTATTTATATAATATTTGATTAAGAATCAGAAAGTGATAATTCTTGTAATCTTGTATATAAAGCAATTTCTTCATCATTAATATCAGCAGGTATCACTACCAAGATTTCAACATATTGATCACCTACATTATCTTCGAAAGTTAAACCCCTACCTTTCAAACGTAACATTCTTCCCGTAGATGATTTTGGTGGTACTTGAAGTGTGACATTTCCATCAAGGGTAGGAACCTCTACTGCACAACCAAGAAGAGCATCATGAGGAAATAACTCTAATTTATAAAGAACTCTTAAACCATCAATTCTTAGACCACTTTCCGTTTGAACTTTTAACTGTAGATAATGATCTTTACCTCCTCTTGCAATATTTTCAAGTCTTAATCGCCATCCATCTCCAGCAAAAGGAGGTGTATCAACTTCTACTACAGTTTCATCTTCAAGCTCTATTAAAATTGAAGCTCCATTTAAGGCCTCATCAGGAGTTAATTCAATAATTGTTTCAATATCTTGGTGGAGTTTAACTGGAGGCGGCTCTTCTGGAGAGGTTGTAGGGTATTGAAAATTGTTAAATTCATCATTATTTGTATTTATCGATTCATCCTCAAATGGTTCATCATCATATTCCTCGTAATTCTTTGGTGAGTATTCATATCCAAATAATGAATCAAGATAATCTTGAAAATCAGGAAAACCTGTCTTGAAATTATTATTTTCGTAATCATCCTGGATATTTACATCCGAACTATTTTTTCTTACATTAGGATCACGTAGATATTCGTATGCTTCGTTAATTAATTTAAATCTTTCTTCTGCATTAAGATCATTTTTATTTAAATCTGGATGCCATTTTCTTGCTTCTCTTCGAAAGGCCTTTTTAAGTTCTTTATCATCGAAATCAGGGGATAAACCCAAAATCGACAAATAGTCTTTTTTAGAGGAAGTAGTCATTGTCCCATGGATCATCGTCCCTAGAATTACCATACCTCGAATTTCTATAATTTCTATTCATTTGATTATCCCAAGGGTCATCATCCCAATAATCATCTGAAAAGAGTTCATCCTTTAATGATCCAAATGTATTTTTAATGCTCTGTAAGGGATTATTATCAGTTTTCTTTTCTGCCGCAAATTTTCTGTTTAAGCCGAATAATGCTTCTTGTAGAGCACTTACTGAAATTTCTAATTCTTGAGGATCATCGTCATCTATATACTCTTCAACATCTTGAATAGCTAATTCAACAGCTCGTTGTTGCCTTTCGGCCCCATAAGGACCAAATTCTAATGAAGCATCCCTAAGTCTTCTCTCAGCTTGCGCAATAAGAGTTAAAGCACTATTTTTTCTATCAATTACAGATCTTCTCTTCCTATCTTCATTAGCTTTTGCTTTAGCTTCTTCAATTATCGAATTTATTTCTTGTTCATTTAAATTAGAACCTCCAGAAATTGTAACTGTTTGCTTTCTTCCAGTTGTTCTATCAGTTGCACTTACTTCTAAAAGACCATTAGCATCAATATCAAATGCTACCTGGACTTGAGGTATTCCTCTTGGAGCTGGAGGTATTCCTGATAGTCTAAATTTACCAAGTGATTTATTTTCAGAGGCTAAAGGCCTTTCTCCCTGCCGTACTTGAACAACAACTGATGATTGATTAGCTTCAGACGTACTAAAAACATCAGATTGTCTAACTGGTATTGGCGTATTACGAGGAATGAGTACCTTCATAAGACCACCAATAGTTTCTAAACCTAAAGATAAGGGAGTAACGTCATTTAGGAGTAAATCTTGTAAATCACCACTAATAATTCCAGATTGTATCGCAGCTCCAACTGCTACAACTTCATCAGGATTAACAGATTGACAAGGATCATTTGGAACAAGAGTCTTTACTAATTGTTGAACCATTGGGATTCTTGTGCTGCCACCTACAAGAACTACCTCATCAATATCTTCTGCATTCCATCCAGAATCATCTAAAGCTATTTGCACAGGCTCTAATAATCTATCAAGTAAATCTTGTGATAATGATTCAAATATTTTTCTATCTAAGGTTTCTTCAATATGTAACGGCCCCTCTTTACTTGTTGTGATAAATGGTAAAGATATTTTTGTTTTTTGCAATCCTGACAATTCACATTTAGCTTTTTCAGCAGCCTCAGTTAATCTCTGTAAAGCTTGTCTATCCCTTCTTAGATCAATATCATGTTTAGCAAGAAATTTTTCTGCAAGCCAATCAACTATTTTTGAATCAAAATTGTTTCCTCCTAGCTGTGTATCACCACAAGTGGCTTTAACATCAAATACACCATTAGAAATTTTCAATAATGAAACATCAAATGTTCCTCCTCCTAAATCAAAAACCAAAACATTATTAGAAGAACTTTTTTCAAAACCATAAGCTAGAGCAGCAGCAGTAGGTTCATTTAGAATTCTATCTACTTTAATACCAGCTAATATTGCAGAATCCTTTGTAGCTTGCCTTTGAGATTCATTAAAGTAAGCAGGGACAGTAATAACTGCAGAATCAACAGTATCTCCAAGATAAGTTTCAGCATCATTAATTAATTTTCTAATCAATGAGCTCACTAATTCTTCTGGTGCATACTCTCTTTCTGTATTTGGACTAAGAACCCTAACGCTTCCATTGGTATTAGCCTTTACGTTATAAGGAACAGAAATACTATTCTCATCTAATTCATCCCAGTCACTACCAATAAATCTTTTTAGGTTATAAAAGGTATTCTTAGGATTTAGAACAAGTTGTCTTCTCGCTTGGTCTCCTATTACTATTTCCTTGTCTTTTGTAAATCCAACTATTGAAGGTGTAGTTCTAGAACCCTCAGAATTTGCAATAACAATTGGACGTCCAGCTTCTATAACTCCTACAACAGAGTTAGTAGTACCTAAATCAATTCCAACTATTTGCCCCATGATTTTAGATCGCTAAATTAAAGCAAAATTTACTAATAATTTAATTAATTTTTATCTTAGATATTTACATATAATAGTAAAAATCAAATATTTTCAACTTAATTTAAATAAATAAGATTATTTATAACTTGTTAAAAAGATTACTATCTATTTTAAAAGATATTTTAAAGACAAAGGTGTTGATGTATTTAACCAAAATAAACTAATATAAAACGGAGAGAGAGGGATTCGAACCCTCGATAAAGTTGCCCCTATACAGCATTTCCAGTGCTGCGCCTTCAACCACTCGGCCACCTCTCCCAAGATAACCATTTTAACCCTTGATCATCCCATTTTAGAGGAAAGTTATTTGAAAAAGACTTTCACAGTCACGATTAAAAATAAGGAAACCGGAAAGGTTTACCAAGAGCAGGTTAATAGTGATGATTACATACTTAAGGAATTTGAAAAGAAAGGTTTCAAACTTGCATTTTCATGTAGAAATGGTTGCTGTACAAGTTGTGCAGTTAAAATTAAATCTGGTACCTTACAACAACCTGAAGCCATGGGTGTATCTCAGGCTTTAAAAGACAAAGGCTATGCACTTCTTTGTGTCGCTAAAGCAACTTCAGATCTTGAGGTAGAAACTACATATGAAGATGAAGTTTACGATTTACAATTTGGACAATATTTTGGGAGGGGAAATACAAGAGTTGCGCCACCTTGGGAATTTGAGGAAGATTAACTATCATGTTTGAATTAAGTGAAATAGAGGAACTTGCAAATCAAGTAAACTTATCCATTTTGTATGAAATAGCCAAGAATTCCGCTCAAATTGGTAATGAAATTTTAAAAGTTAATTACAATAAAATTCAGAAAATATCATCAAAGGGTAGGAAGGGTGATCTAGTTACCAATGTAGATTTGGAAGTTGAAAATAAAATAAAAGAATATTTATTAGAAGAGACACCAAACATATCTATAAATGCAGAGGAATCGGGTAAATTAACCAAATCTTCGGATTTAACGTGGTGTATAGACCCATTAGACGGTACAACAAATTATTCCCATGGATATCCTTTTTTTGGGACTTCTATTGGTCTTGTATATAAAAATAAGCCAATTATAGGGGCTATATCAGTACCTTATTTAAATGAACTATATTCAGCCTGTATAGGTTTAGGCTCATTCTGCAATGATAGTGAACTTAAAGTATCGAATCCCTCTAATCTTTCTGATAGTCTACTTGTAACTGGTTTCTCTTATGACAGATTTGAGACAGAGGATAATAATTATGCTGAATTTTGTTATTTAACACATAAAACTAGAGGTGTTAGAAGAGGAGGTGCAGCAGCAGTTGATCTAGCATTTGTTGCGGCAGGTAAGGTAGATGGATATTGGGAAAGAGGATTGGAGGTATGGGACCTAGCGGCCGGTGCTATTATTGTTAAAGAGGCTGGTGGTATTATTTCTGATTATCCATCAGGCGAATTTAATTTAAGTTCAGGAAGAATTTTAGCTTGTTCTCCCAGCCTTGAGAATGAATTAAAAAATGAACTAGATAAAGTCTCTCCATTTAAAAAAAATCTCTATACCTAAAATTAGTTAAATATTAAAATGACAGATATAAAGGAAATTAAATTAGTCGATGTAAAAAATAACTCAAACATCATAAATAATTTAAATAGTATTTATAAACTATGGGGATATGAAGAGGTTTCACCCTCATTTATAAATACTTTAGAGACCATAAAAGGCCGTGGCGTTATTGACGAAAATCAGGTTGTAGGAATAGTAAGTAATAATTCATTATGTCTTAGGCCAGAAATGACAACATCAATTGTTAAATTGTCATCTACTAGATTAATAAATAAGAAAAGACCTATAAGATTATTCACCAATGGAATGGTTTTTGATAAAAAACAAAATAATAAAAATTCATTTAAGTTACAAGAAAAATTGCAGAGTGGAATTGAATTAATTGGATATGATACAAAATACCCAGAAATTGAAGTTATTAATATTTTGTTTGATTCAATCGATAATATTAATTTGAAGGATGGTTGTAATTTATTTCTACTAGTAAGCACCACAAAAATAATGGACTTGATACTGAACAAATATAAGAATAATAATTTTGAAGAAATTAAGAAAAGTCTGGTTAATTTTGATCAAGATAATTTATCTAAATTAGGAATAGATGAAGATGATAAATATATTCTTAAAGATCTTTTATTCACACGAGGAGAGCCAATTGCAATATTAAAAAAATTAAAAACTATATATGGTACTAGTAAAACATTAGATGACTTAAATTTTTTATTTGAAACATTATCAAAAATATCAAATAAATATGGTGTTAAATTACAACTTGATCCCACTTTTCAACCTCACTTGAATTTATATGAAGGAATAGTTTTTCAACTAATAGGGGATAATGGTAAAAATAAAAGCGTCATCGCAAAAGGCGGAAGATATGATGAGTTAGTAAGATCATTTAGTCCTAATGAGAAAATATTTAATGGGATTGGATTTACAATTTCAGTAGACATTTTAAGAAATTTAATTAAGGAAGAAAAGACAGATAAAAAAAAGATTTTATTGATGTTTAAAGATTCTTATTTGTTAGAAAAAGGTATGAATGAACAAAAAGTACAACAGAAAAAAGGAAATATTGCTGTCTTACATTTAAATCCATGTGATGACTTGGCTAAAGCCAATCAAATTATGAAAGAAAATAATTGTAGTGAGATTTTGTGGGTTAAATAAAACCTTTTAAAAAGGTATTTAACTTTTAAATTCATATATTGTTCGGACAATACTCCTAATTAAACTTGATTAACTAGTTTTTACGAAATAAGATTTAATATGTTTGATTTTTTTTAAATGGAAAAAGGCGAAATTCGTATTAATACCGAAAATATTTTCCCAATTATCAAGAAGGCAGTATATTCTGACCATGAAATCTTTTTAAGAGAACTTGTTAGTAATGGTGTTGACGCAATTAGTAAAAGAAGAATGGCCTCTATGGCAGGTGATTGCGAGAATACTGAGGAGGCTCAAGTAAAAATAACAATTAACCGTGAAAAAAATACGTTAACAATTTCCGATAATGGAATTGGAATGAATGATGAAGAAATTAAGAAGTACATAAATCAAGTTGCATTTTCTAGTGCTGAAGAATTCCTAACAAAATACAAAAAAGATAATGATGAATTCATAGGTCATTTTGGACTAGGTTTTTATTCAAGTTTCATGGTGGCAGATAGAGTTGATATATTAACTAAGTCGGCAATTGGGGAATCAAAAGCTTTCAAATGGTCTTGTGATGGATCGCCAAATTTCACGTTAGAGGAATCAGAAAGAGAGACAATTGGTACAGATGTTATTCTTCACCTACTTGAAGAAGAAAAAGAGTTTATCGAGCCTGAAAGGATTAAATCACTAATAAAAAAATATTGTGATTTTATGCCAATAGATGTCTTATTAGAAGGAGAGACAATTAATAAGAAAAATCCTCCTTGGAGAAAACAACCTAGTGAATTAAAAGATGAAGATTATATTGAGTTATATAAATACCTTTATCCTTTCCAGGGAGATCCACTGTTATGGATTCATCTAAATACAGATTATCCATATGACATACAAGGGATATTGTATTTTCCAAAGTTGTCAGGTAGAGCTGATTGGGAAAAGGGAGAAATAAAACTATTTTGCAATCAAGTATTCGTAAGCGATTCAATTAAAGAGATAGTACCAAAATACCTTTTACCTCTAAGAGGAGTTATTGACTCTACAGATATACCTCTAAATGTTAGTAGAAGTGCATTACAAACAGATAGAAAAGTAAGGTCTATATCATCATTTATCTCAAAAAAAATCGCTAATAAACTGAAGGATTTGATAAAAAATTCTCCAGAATTTTATGCAGAAATTTGGGATTCAATCTCTGCTTTTATTAAAATTGGTGCTATCGAAGATGAAAAATTTGCTGATTTAGTCAATAACAGTATAATTTTCGAAACAATAATAAATTCAGAGAAAGACGTAACTAAAGATATTGAAAATAAATCCCTCATCAAGTCCAATGATAAATATTTCACAACTCTCGCAAATTACAAAGAGCGAAATAAATTAACTGATTCTAAAAAAATAATTTACTGTTCAGATTTGATTGCACAGTCTAGTGCATTAAATATCTGTTTATCTGATAATAAAGAAGTTATTAAATCAGATCCCTTAATTGACGCACAATTTCTTCCATGGTTGGAAAGTAAAAATGAAGATTATCAATTCCAAAGAGTAGATTCAGAAATAAATGAACTAGAAGATAAAGAATCTAAAGAAATTGTAGATAAGGATGGCAAATCAAATACAGATAATCTTAGAGATACGATAGTTAAGGCCCTTAACAATGAGAAAGTAACAGTTAAAGTGCAGTCACTTTCAAGTAAAGATGCTCCACCAGCGATGATCTTGCTTCCAGAACAAATGAGAAGAATTAATGATATGGGCGCTTACATGGAACAAAAGATGCCTGGCTTACCTGAATATCATGTGCTCTTAATTAACAAAGAACATCCACTTATTGTTGGTCTTAATAAAATTACAGGCAACAAAATAATTATTGATGAAAAAGATCCTATTGAGAATCCATTGGCATCTAAAATTGCTAATCATGTTTACGATATGGCTAAGCTTTCCGTTGGTGGATTAGATCAAGAACAGATAATTAATTTACAAAATAATAATGCCGAATTAATTTCAGAATTACTTAATTCAACAAATTGAGTCATGTGTTAGAATTTTTAAAGATATAACTCAATAAATATGTCAAGAGTTTGCGAACTGACTGGTGCAAAAGCTAATAACGGGATGGCAGTGAGTCACTCACATATTCGTACAAAAAAATTGCAACAAGTTAATCTCCAAAAAAGGAGACTTTGGTGGGAAGAAGGCAAAAAATGGGTGAATATTAAAATTAGCACCAAAGCACTAAAGTCTATACAAAAAGTAGGTTTAGATAAATTTGCTAAATCAAATGGAGTTGATTTAAAAAAATTCTAAATTTGATGAGAAATTTAGTTGTAAGTATATTAATATCTTTTATTTTTTTATTTAATTGTAATTCAGCAATCGCTTTTGACTTTGCTCCTGAAGTTGGAGATATTGCTCCAAACTTTCAATTAGAAGGTTTTAATAAAAACATAAAATCAAAAAATATTTGGGAATTAAATGATTTTCAAGGTAAGTGGCTTGTTATGTATTTTTATCCAAAGGACTTTACAGCAGGTTGCACTCTTGAAGCTAAAGGTTTTTCGGAATTAAAAAAAGATTTTTCAAAATATAATGCCGAAATTGTTGGTATTAGTGCTGATAATCAAGATTCTCATGAAAGTTTCTGCAGCGAGAAATCCATAAACTACACTTTATTATCCGATCCTGAAGGAATTATTAGCGATAAATATGGTTCTTGGATTCCTCCATTTTCAGATAGAAATACTTTTTTGATTTCTCCAGAAGGGGAAATTTCTTATAGATGGATAAGTGTTTTACCTATAAATCATGCCAAAGAAGTACTTAATGTACTAAAGAAAAAAATATAAATTTTGCACGAACTTTCATTTGGAACTTGGTTAATTCACATCTCTTCGGTCATTGAATGGATATTTACCATCTTTGTTATATACAAAATTTCTACATTTAAAAAATACAATTTATTTTTTTGGTTAAGCCTCGCTATGGTCCCAAACTTAATAGGTGCTATGTGTGCGATCACTTGGCATATCTATGACAATCAGGAAAATCTTTACGGTCTAGTATCACTTCAAGGAATATTTACATTTATAGGAAATTCAACATTAGCCTTAGCTGCAATAATAATTTTTAAAGGAAAAGAGACTTATGAATGATTTATTTTTTAAATTTATAGAAAAATTAGGTTCAATTGATAACACATTATTGTTCGCAGTATCAATAATTCCATATGCAATATTTTTGTTTTACTTATATAAAATCAAATCTGTTAATATTTTTGTAAAAACAGGATTTTCCTTAACTGTTTTATTCGTATTCATAACTATATTGGTATCTATCTTCACACTAAATTACTATGATAAAACCCTTGTTGAGGTTGACTTCCTGCATGGCTTTGCAGAATCCTTCCTAACTCTAAGTGATTTTGTTATTTTGTTTGGATTTATAAAGTTGTTAAATAGCTTAGAAGTAAACAACTCTTAAGACCTTTTACAATTTTGTGTTTTTTAGGTAAAAGTATTAGAGAATATATGAAAATAACGATTTTTTATGTTTACTACATTATTTGCAGCTGCAGATCCAGCAACTTTTTCTTGGTCTCCAAAGTGTGCCGTCGTAATGATTGCATGTAATGTTTTTGCTTATGCAATTGCTAGAGCAACAATAAGAAAACCTAATGAAGGTTTTGAAATACCTAATTCAAAATTCTATGGTGGTTTAAGTCACGCATCAGTTGTAGGTGCTAATTGCCTAGGTCATATTTTCGGAATTGGAGCAATCTTAGGATTAGCCTCACGTGGTGTTTTATAAAAATTTATTTATTAAATTTTTAATTATCTAACTTAAATTTCTTAACAATTTTATCTGCCATCTGATCAGGCATAAGTCCTAATTTTTCTTTACTCTGATCAGGTGAAGCATGATCAACTAAAACATCAGGTATACCTATTCTGTATACAGGAATATTTATTTCATTATCGTTTAATAATTCAACTATTGCGGAACCAAATCCACCTATTAAGGTTCCTTCTTCCATAGTTACAACTTTTTGAATCCTACTTGCTAAAGGCATAATAAGATTTTTATCGAGAGGTTTAACAAATCTTGCATTAACAATACATGCATTAATGTTCATATTTTTTAAGATCTTTGCTGTTTCGATTGCTGATGCGACCATTGAACCATAAGCAATAATTAAAATATCTTCTCCTTCTTCAAGTATTTCAGCTTCGCCTATATTCAAAGGTTCCCAACCCTCATCCATTACAGCCACTCCTAATCCAGAGCCTCTGGGTATTCTTAGAGCTGTAGGACCATTATGGTTTATTGAAGTTATTAACATTCTCTGTAATTCAGACTCATCTTTTGGAGCCATCAATACAAAATTAGGTATAGATCTCATATAACTGATATCGTACTGACCTTGGTGAGTAGGACCGTCAGCTCCAACTATCCCAGCTCTATCAAGTACGAATGATACAGGTAAATTTTGTATCCCTACATCATGAATTAATTGGTCGAAAGCACGTTGAAGAAAAGTACTATAAATAGCTACAACAGGTTTAAGACCATCGCAAGACATTCCTGCCGCAAGAGTAACTGCATGTTGTTCTGCTATTCCTACATCGATATATTGATCTGGAATATTTTTTTGCAATATATCTAAACCAGTACCTGTAGCCATTGCTGCTGTAATACCAACAACTTTGCTATCTTGTTCACATATTTTCAATAAGGTTTGACCAAATATTTTACTATAACTAACAGGCTTAGGTTTCTTTGATGGAATAGATTTCCCAGTTGTAAGATCAAATGCAGACTGTGCATGATATCCAACCTGATCAGCTTCTGCATAAGGATAACCCTTCCCTTTTGTTGTGACAACATGAACAAGTACAGGTTTTTTAAGTTTATGAGCAGCGTTAAAAGTATTAACTAAATTTCCAATATCATGACCGTCAATTGGACCCATATATGTAAATCCAAGTTCTTCAAAAACAGCTCCAACCTTAGGCACAGATAGTCGTCTAACGCTTCCTTTAATATTTTTGAGTTCTTCTGGGATATCCTTACCAATTAAGGGAATATTTTTTACACTTTCTTGAACACTATCGGACAAAAATTGCAATGGTGGACTTACTCTTACCTTATTTAAGTAAGATGAAAGGGCTCCAACCGGAGGTGAAATAGACATGTCATTATCGTTCAATACTACAACTAAAGGGGTATTTGGTAAGTGACCTGCATGATTTATAGCTTCTAATGCCATTCCTCCAGTTAGTGCTCCATCTCCAATAACAGCGACACATTTATAATTTTCACCTTTTCTATCTCTTGCTATTGCCATTCCTAAAGCAGCAGAAATAGAAGTACTTGCATGTCCAGCACCAAAATGATCAAATTTACTTTCACTTCTTTTTAGATATCCAGCGACTCCATTTTGTTGCCTTAGAGAATCAAATTGACTGAAACGTCCTGTAATTAATTTATGAGGGTAACCTTGATGTCCTACATCCCAAACAACTTTGTCAAAATCAAGATCAAGAGTTTGATATAAAGCCAATGTCAACTCAACTACACCTAATCCAGGACCAAGATGTCCTCCACTAGTAGATACTACCTGAAGATGTCTTTCTCTAATTTGACAAGCAATTTCCTCTAATTGTGAAACTGTTAAGCCATGAAGTTGATTTGGATGACTTAACTCACTTAAAAGCATTTAACAAAAATTGGTATCTATATAATCTAAAACGCCGAGGTGCAAAATGAGTATTTTTTTTGAAATAGATCATGTAATGTTTTATTAGATTAATAATTAATGCTAAAAATATATATATGAATGATTATTTTGAAAAAATACTTCAAGCTGAAGTCTATGAAGTAGCAAAAAAAACACCACTAGAGAAAGCTCATAATTTAAGTAATACACTTAATAATGAAGTTTTTCTAAAAAGAGAAGATCTTCAAGATGTATTTTCATTCAAAGTAAGAGGTGCATATAACAAAATGAGTAAGCTCACCAATTCTCAGCTTTCTCAGGGAGTAATTACTTCAAGTGCTGGTAATCATGCTCAAGGTGTTGCTCTTAGTGCTCTCAAGCTAAATTGCCAAGCGACAATATTAATGCCCATTACAACACCTCTTGTAAAAGTTAATGCTGTGAAAAAGTTAAAAGCAAAAGTTATATTATTTGGTGATAATTATGATGAAACTTACAAAGAAGCAATAAGGATTAGCAAAGAAAGAAATTTATGTTTTATTCATCCTTTTGATGATCCAGATGTAATAGCAGGACAAGGAACTATAGCTATTGAACTTGAACAGCAACTAAAGGAAAAACCTTATGCAATTTATATTGCTGTTGGTGGTGGTGGATTGATATCAGGAATATCCTTATATATTAAAAAAATATGGCCTGAAGTAAAAATAATTGGGGTAGAGCCTGAAGATGCAGACGCTATGACAAAATCTTTGGAAGAATCAAAAATTGTGGAATTATCTTCTGTTGGTCAATTTGCAGATGGAGTGGCGGTTAAAAAAATTGGTAAAAATACTTTTGATATTGGTAGAAAATATATAGATAAGATGATTAGGGTTAATACTGATGAAATATGTGCTGCTATAAAAGATGTTTTTGAGGATACTAGATCAATACTAGAGCCCGCAGGTGCCTTATCAATAGCAGGAATGAAAAAAGATATTTTAAATTCGAATCATTCAAATAGAAAAATGGTTGCGATTGCATGTGGTGCAAATATGAATTTTGAGAGGCTTAGATTTGTAGCAGAAAGAGCAGAACTTGGAGAGTGTAAAGAAGTAATGATGGCTGTTGAAATTCCTGAACGTGCTGGTAGTCTAATTGATTTTTGTAAGTTACTTGATAATAGAAATTTAACTGAATTTAGCTATAGGATGTCAAATTCTAAGAATGCACAGATCTTTGTAGGGGTTCAAGTCTATGGTTTAAATGATAAAAAAAATCTATTAAATGTATTTAGAAATTCTGAGTACTCATTTATTGACATAAGTGATGATGAATTATCTAAAAATCATCTCAGACATATGGTAGGTGGAAGATTACCAAAGAATTTTAAAGAAATGGATAATAGAAACTTTGTTGAGCTTTTATACAGATTTGAGTTTCCTGAAAGGCCTGGCGCATTAATAAACTTCTTAAATAATATGAAATCTAATTGGTCTATAAGCGTATTTCACTACAGGAATTATGGTGCTGATGTAGGGAAAATTGTTATTGGAGTTTTAATCGATAAAAATGAGATTTTAGAGTGGAATAAATTTGTAAGAATTCTAGGCTATAAATTTTGGGATGAAACTCAAAACGATACATATAGATTATTCCTTGGTGCATCAGATTAAATTTAAGGTAAATTAGGAAAGATTTCGGTAATTAAAATCAATCAATCTGATCTAAATACCACGCCAATATCTGATATAGATCTAGTTACTAAAGTTGAAGCTGTTCTATATTTGAAAGGCAGACCAATAACAAAAAAGGATCTTTCAGAAATTACTAATTCTGATATAAACTCAATAAATGATGCAATTAAAGATCTAAAAAATAAATACTCTAATCCCAACTCAGCTATTGAATTAAATGCAGTTAATAACAGTTTTTCTCTCGAACTAAAATCTAGTCTTAATGAATTCGTCGATGATTTACTTCCTTCTGATTTGAAAACATCCGAATTAAGGACATTGGCAACTATTGCGATCAAAAAAAAGATCCTGCAATCGGATCTTATACTTCTTCGAGGTTCAGGTGCTTATGATCATATTAAAGAATTATTAGAAAAGAAATTTATCGTCAAACGGAAGCAAAAAGATGGTAGATCATATTGGCTATCATTATCAGAAAAGTTTTTTCAAACTTTTGCTGTAAGTAATGAATATCTCTCAAATATAGGAAGTGGTAACAATAAGCAGCAATAATAAGTAAATGTTAGGATGTATTAAATTACGACAAGATAATGTTATCTGAGATTTTTGCAGTTCTGGGCCAAACTTTATCAATTTATTCTTTCATATTGATAATAAGAATTTTACTTACATGGTTTCCAGGTATTGATTGGAGTAACGGTGTTTTATCTGCATTAACTTCTATCACAGATCCTTATTTAAACATTTTTAGAGGTATTATCCCTCCAATAGGTGGATTTGATATTTCATCTTTATTAGCTTTTTTACTTTTAAATGTTATTCAAAATTTAATTACAAATCTCCAGTATGCAAGCTTAGGTTATAGCTGAATTTATCTATCATCTCCAGAACCTCTTATCTTCCCTTTAGCAGCTCTTAATTTTAATTTTTCAAGGTTTTGTAATGCAACATCCTCTAAATTGAAATTTAATTCTGTACAAAGATTTGATATGTACCACAAAACATCTCCTAACTCTTTTTTAATACCTAATTTTGATTCGTTATCAAATATTCCATTTTTATCTCTTATAACCTTTTTCACTTTTTCTGCCACCTCACCAGCCTCTCCAACTAAACCAAGAGTTGGATAAATATTATTTGAGCCTAAATCTGGATATTGTGCTGTTTCTCTAGCTTTTTTCTGATAAGTTTTAAAATCCATGACTTAAATAACTAACTTTGGGTATGGTAAATTTATTTATATCTAGCAATATTATCTATATATGTCGAATATTGATTTAAAAAGAAGAACAAAAATAGTAGCAACTATTGGCCCTGCAACTCAATCTGAAGAGATAATTACAAATTTAATTAAAGCTGGAGTAACAACATTCAGATTAAATTTCTCACATGGAGATCATAAAGATCATGCTGAGAGAATAAAAACCATAAGGGAAGTATCAAAAAAGTTAGATATAGATATTGGAATATTGCAAGATCTTCAAGGACCTAAAATACGATTAGGGCGCTTTAAAGATGGGCCAGTAAAAGTTAAAAAAGGCGATAAATTCACACTGACATCAAATGAAGTCGAATGTACAAATACTATTGCAAATGTAACCTACGACAAACTTTCTCAAGAAGTTAGCGAAGGGAAAAGAATACTTTTAGATGATGGAAAAATAGAAATGATTGTAGAAAAAGTTGATACAAAAGCTAATAATTTGGAGTGCATGGTAACTGTAGGAGGGGTTCTTTCAAACAATAAAGGTGTTAATTTTCCAGATGTTCAATTATCAGTAAAAGCATTAACAGAAAAAGATAAAGAGGATTTAAAATTCGGTTTATCTGAAGGAGTTGATTGGATAGCACTAAGTTTCGTAAGAAATCCATCCGATATAAATGAGATAAAAGATTTAATAAACAAAAATGGGCATTCAACTCCTGTAGTCGCAAAAATAGAAAAATTTGAAGCAATTGATCAGATCGATACAGTATTACCCTTATGTGATGGGGTTATGGTTGCAAGAGGTGATTTGGGAGTAGAAATGCCTGCTGAAGAAGTTCCTCTTTTACAAAAGGAATTAATAAGAAAAGCTAATTCATTAGGTATCCCAATAATTACAGCGACTCAAATGCTTGATTCTATGGCTTCTAACCCAAGACCAACTAGGGCCGAAGTTAGTGATGTTGCAAATGCAATTCTGGATGGTACAGATGCTGTAATGCTTTCAAACGAAACTGCAGTTGGCGATTATCCTGTAGAGGCAGTTGAAACGATGGCAACCATAGCAAGAAGAATTGAAAGGGATTATCCACTTAAGGCTATTGAAAGCCACTTACCCAGTACGATCCCAAATGCTATTAGTGCAGCAGTAAGTAATATAGCTAGACAACTTGATGCAGGAGCTATAATCCCTTTAACAAAATCAGGTTCTACCGCTCGAAATGTAAGTAAGTTCAGACCACCAACACCTATCTTGGCAACTACTACAGAGAGAAGTGTAGCGAGAAGATTGCAACTTGTTTGGGGAGTTACTCCAATAGTAGTTAAAAATGATGAAAGAACAGCAAAAACTTTTAGTTTAGCTATGCAAATTGCTCAGGAGATGGGGATCCTAAATCAAGGAGATTTAGTAGTTCAAACCGCAGGTACATTAACTGGAATTAGCGGCTCTACAGATTTAATAAAAGTCGGTTTAGTAAGAAAGATTGTATCAAGAGGAATTTCAATAGGGGAAATCGGTGTTACAGGTAAAGCAAGAATAATTAAAAATAATCTTGATATATCCTTAATTTGCCCAGGAGAAATATTATTTGTTCCGAAGGAATTAATGAAAAATATTCCACTGAGTAAAAATATTGCCGGTATTGTTACGAACCAAAATGTAAATGATGTTTATGCTTTGTTTAACAAAAATAATAAAAAGATTTCTACAATTTGTAATTTAGAAAATATGGATAATCATCAAATCAGTAATGGCGACCTTATTACACTCCAGCTTAATGAAGGTGTTATATACATGGGACAAATTGAAGATGATGATGCAATAGATAAATATAAATATGTCTAGGAATATCTCAATAAAAGAAGCCTTAGGCATGGCCACAAAAACTTTAGTTTCGAACAAATTGAGAAGTTCGTTAACAATGCTGGGGATAATTATAGGAAATGCTTCAGTTATTACACTTGTTGGACTTGGTAGAGGTGCTCAAACATTAGCAAAAAACCAATTAAGTAATTTAGGTGCCAATGTTTTATTCATTGTTCCTGGAAATAATGACACAAGAAGAAGAGGTATTTCATTTCCTAAAAATCTTGTTTTAGAAGATGCACTAGCAATAAGTAATCAAGTCCCAACAGTTAAAAAAGTTGCGCCTCAAATTTCTGCTAACGAAATAGTGCAGTCAAATTCTAAAAGTCTAAATATATCAATTGCAGGAGTTACTCCTGAATTTCTTGAAGTAAGAAGCTTTGAAGTTGATAAGGGAAGATTTATATCTAAGAGTGATATTAATAGTGCAAGAAGTTATGTAGTAATAGGTCCTGATCTTAAAGACGAATTTTTCAAAGATAATTCTTCATCACTTGGGGAAAAAATCAGAATTAAAGATCATACTTATGAAATTATTGGAATATTAAAACCAAAAGGTGCTGTATTTGGAAGTAATCAAGACAAAAATGCTTATATTCCATTAACCACCATGGTCAATAGGATTACAGGGAAGGACCCGACATATGGAGTAAGTTTAAGCTTCATTAGTGTTGAAGCGATAAATAAAAATGCAACTAGTGCCGCTAAATTTCAGATTACTAACTTATTAAGGCAAAGACATAAAATAATCAGAGATGATGACTTTGCGGTTAGATCACAAGAAGATGCATTGAATATAGTAACCAACATAACAAGTGGACTAACGTTTTTATTGGCTGGTATTGGGGCAGTATCTTTAGTGGTTGGAGGCATAGGAATCATGAATATTATGCTCGTTTCTGTAAGCGAAAGGACTGAAGAGATTGGACTTAGAAAAGCAATAGGAGCTAAACAGTCAGATATATTAATTCAATTTTTAATTGAGGCATTGATTTTATCTACAATTGGAGGATTAATTGGAACAACAACGGGATTATCAGGTGTTTTTCTTTTATCTCTGATAACACCACTTCCTGCATCAGTAGGAATTACAACTACTTTTTCCACCATGATCATTTCAGGATCAATAGGTTTAATCTTTGGCGTTTTACCTGCAAAAAGAGCTTCTAAATTAGATCCAATTGTTGCATTGAGAAGTTTATAAATAGAATTTATAATAATGCTCAATTTTTATAAATTAATTGAGATACTGGTGAGTCTTCAATCACTAGTAATAACATCAATGTTACCTGTTTATATTCCACTACCTTTTATCTATAAATCTAGTAATAACTTTGAGTTGCCTATCACATGGCAAATTCCAACCATAATTTTATTAACACTTATATTTCATAAAAAAGTTGTTTTCAGAGCATTTTCTATATATATAATTTTGGGGTTATTTATATTTCCTGTCTTTCATCAAGGAGGTTCAATAGGTTATTTGCTCACTCCAAATTTTGGTTATTTATTAGGTTTATATCCATTAATCAAAATAATTGATAATTTAAATACTAGAAATAAAATAAACGTTGGAAACTTTTTAAAAAATGGATTTATAGCAATAGGTGCTATGCATTTAACTGGAATATTTTACAACTTCATACAAATTATATTCTACAGTCAATTTAATTTATTTTTATATAATTTAGGGAAATACTCATTAGGTAAGATTGGATATCATTTTTTAATGCTTTTTCCACTTTTATTACTTATTAAACCTATAGAACGTTTAAAACGTAGCAAATAATGATTATTAATATAAAAACAAAATTATATTTTGTATCTTTAAGTATTTTTATTGTTCTAATAGATCAATTTACGAAATATTTAATGTTTTATAATAAAAAATTATTTATTAATAAAGATTTTCTTTTATTCAAATTAGACTTTGTAAAAAATTACGGAGCAGCATTTAACATATTTAGTGGTAGTAGAGTATTTTTATCTTTAATAAGTATTTTTTTTTCTATATTACTTATTTATTTGATATTTAGGAAGAATACTTTAAACTCATTCGATCTATATTCTTATAGCTTTATTCTTGGGGGAACTATTGGTAATGGTATAGATAGGATATATAGAGGTTTTGTAGTTGATTTTATAAATTTAAATATTATAAATTTTCCAGTATTTAATATTGCTGATATATCTATTAATATTGGTTTCATTATTTTACTGTATAACATTTTTAAAAATAATCGATAAAATGAATTACTTGAAATTAAAGTATATAAAGTATGTAGTATTGATATTATTTCTTTATATTTTATTTTCCATATTTGTAAGAATAGTAAATATTTATACTCTTTTATTTTTAATTATAATTATTTATACTTTTTATAATATTGATAAAAAATTATTTAAAAAAATAGTTTATAAAGTTATATATAAAAATAAAAAAAATACACTTTCATTCAAAAATACATATGGTGCTGCCAAGATAAGTTTGGAAGGGGTCGAGAAAATTAATAAAAAAATTAACGATAAAGTAAAAGTTGAATTGTTAAATTACCAAAAAAATAAACTAGAGTCCCAATTAAAAACAGGAGATTATAAAGTTACTCTTTTTGGAGCAGGTTCCTCAGGAAAAACATCTATAGCAAGATCTTTATTGAAAAATATTGTCGGACAAACCTCAGCAAAAATAGGTACAACAAAGCAAATTAATAGCTATAAAATTCGTATACCAATTTTAAAAAGAAACATTAATATAGTTGATACTCCGGGTTTATTCGAACCATCTAAATTAGGAGAAGAAAGAGAAAAAGCAACAATTATACAAGCATCAAATTCTGACTTAGTTCTTTTTGTGTTAGATCAGGACATAAATAAATACGAAAACTATTTAATTAAAGAATTATTAAAATTAAGAAAAAAAATAATAATAGTTCTAAATAAATGTGATTTGAGGTCTAGAGATGAAAATAACCTCATCAAAGAAAATATAATTTCTATAACTTCCGCTAGAAAAAATAAAATTTCAGTTGTTCAAACAATTGCAGTACCTCAACAATCTCCCTATATAAAATCAGATGCTTTAAATTTAGTTCCAGAGGTAGGAAGTTTATTTAGAGAAATAATTGAAACGCTCGATAATAATGGTGAAGAGTTATTGGCGGATAATATTCTTTTTCGCTCAAATAAGTTAGGTATTAAAAGTAAAAATTTCGTACAAGAACAAAGATATTTAATGTCAAATAAAGTGATTAATAAATATATGTGGATAACAGGAGGAGTAATACTAGTTAATCCACTACCAGCTGTTGATTTTCTTACTACTACCTCCGTAAACCTTCAAATGATAATGGAGTTATCAAAAATATATGAAATAAAGCTTACAAAAAAAGATGCAAAAGATTTGGCGACTTCATTGCTAAGCGCATTGGCTAAACAAGGAATACTAAAAGGGGGTCTCGCCATTCTTTCTCCTGCTTTAGCTACAAGCTTGACTAAAATAATATTATCTAAATCTATACAATCAGTTACAGCAGGCTGGTTAATAAGAATAGTAGGACTAAGTTTGATTGAATATTTTAAAAATGGTCAAGATTGGGGAGATGGAGGAATTCAAGAAGTAGTAGATAAGATCTATAGAATAAGTAAAAGAGAGGATATTTTAAATAATTTCGTAAAAGAAGCTATTTCAAAAATTGAAATGAAAAAATATTTTAAATCAAATAAAAGTTTGCCTCCATTTACTAATTAATATTGGATAATTGATCATTTAGATAAGTTCTGAAATCAAAGATAGTTATTAATAGTAAATAAGCAATGCAAATAGCTATAGAGATAAACCCTGTTACTATTGCAATAATTTTTGGTCTACCCATATTCATTAGTTAAGCATCTAAAAGTCTCAAAAGTTCTTCAATATGAGATTCTTTTGTATTGTAATTTCCCATGACAACCCGTAAAAAATATTTACCTTTAAATTTTGGTCTAGAAAGCATAAAATTATTGTTAATTAGTTCATTAACTTTAGTTTGAGTCCATGCATCAGAGTCTTTTGGCTCAAGTTTATTTGGTAAGAATGAAACAATATGAAGAGGACCTGAATATATATCAAATTTATTTTTACTAATATTTTTTACAAAAAAATCTTTTCTTTTAATTGATGATTTTAATATATTTTCTATTCCTTTGAGACCTAAAAAACGTAACCCAAGCCATAGTTTGATAACCTCTGCAGGTCTAGAACCTTGTATGCCTATTTCTCCTCTATTTATAATATTTTCTTTAGATGATATATATGGTAGTCCAGTATTAAAAGTATTTTCTAAAGTACTCATATTTGAAACCAATAACAAAGATGAAGTCTTTGTAATGCCAATAATTTTTTGTGGATTTATCGTTATCGAATTAGCCTGATTAATATTATTTAGACCTTCTATTGGAATAGAAGTTATAGCAAAAATCCCTCCAATTGAACCATCAATATGTAACCATATGTTTCTTTGTTTACAGATTTCACTTATTTCTTTAATAGGATCAATGGCTCCTCTTACAGTTGTCCCAAGGGTGGCAACAATAGCAAATATTTTTTTATTTTCTATTGAACATTTATCTAAAGAGTTTCTCAGATCGTTTATATCCATTCGACCTTGATTATCAGTTTTAATCCTGACAAGATTCCTAGTATCAAGACCCATTACTCTTATACATTTAACGAAGGAAGAATGAGCATCTTCACTAACAAGTAATACAGAATTAGGATTTGTACCTAATCCAGCATTATTTCTAGCTGCTATAAGTGCATTCAGATTACTTAATGTACCTCCGCTAGCAGCTATACCTCCTGAGAAATCATTAAACCCTATTTTCTTGGCAAACCATTTGCATAATGATTCCTCAAGCAAGGTTACACTTGGTGATAACTCGTAAGCGAGAAGATTATTATTTAAACCAGCAGCAATTAAATCTCCCAAAATAGAGAAAATTAAAGGTGGGGGATCAAGGTGAGCTAGTGAGCCAGGATGAACGGGATTAAATGAATTATTCAAAAGAGATTCAATCTCAGAAAACAAATCTTCCTCAGAGTTACCATCTTCCGCAGGCATAATACAATTGAAACTCTCATCAAAAGGTAAAGGACCATTTTTATCAGCTTTAGAGAACCAGTCACAAAGAGTTTGACTTGCTCTATTCAGAAGAGTAATCAATTTGTCATTAGTCCCTAAATATGAGGGGAAATATATATCTTTATTATTAATTAAATCTTCAGCCATCAGATAAGATATCTATTAATAATTCTATTCTCAATATTGGTAAATGAGATATATTTTTGAAAATGGAAATAGTAATAAAGATCAACAAAAAAAAACAAATAATTCAAAATACACTTTGTGGATGAATTCGATATTAAGAAGATCCAAAGAAATTGGAAAAGTTGAGCTACCAATCTGTTCAATAATTTTAGATGAGAGAGGAAGATGTATCGGGAGAGGGGTTAACAGGAGGAATATAAATAAAGACCCATTAGGTCATGCTGAGATAATGGCACTTAGGCAGGCATCTCTAATAAAAAATGATTGGAGATTTAATGAATGTACTATTATCACAAATTTAGAACCTTGTACTATGTGTTCCTCTGCTCTTATTCAAGCGCGGATGGGTAAAGTTATTTTCGGGGCTTACGATAAGAAAAGAGGTGGATTGGGTGGCTCAATTGACCTATCAAAACATGAAAGTGCTCATCACAAAATGGAAATTGTAGGAGGTATTTTAGAAGACGAATGCAGTAAAATTTTACAATTATGGTTTAAAAAGTTGAGGACTCAAAAATAGAATATTTTTTTAACTCAGTATCAAATAGGTTTAATAATCTGTCTACATTCTCCTCACTTGAGTTAAAGCCCATTAATCCTATGCGCCATACCTTACCAGACAATTCTCCAAGTCCATTTCCTATTTCTATTCCAAAGTTTCTTAAAAGATGATTTCTAAAACCATCCCCATCAACTGCTGGAGGTATTTTAACTGTGGTTAAAGTTGGCAATCTATAATCCTCTGATACATGTAATTCCATTCCAAGACTTTCTAAACCATTCCACAATTTCTTTGCATTAGTATTATGTCTATTCCAAACATTTTCTAAACCCTCATTCGCAATTAATCGTAAACCTTCACGAATAGCAAAATTCATATTTACAGGGGCAGTATGATGGTAAACACGATCAGAACCCCAATATTTATTTAATAGAGATAAATCTAAATACCAGTTAGGTACTTTTGTTTTTCTTGAACTTAGTTTTTCTTCAGCTCTTTTATTCATTGTAAAAGGGCTTAATCCTGGGGGACAACTTAATCCCTTTTGACTACAACTGTATGCTAGATCAATTTTCCATTCGTCAATCAATAGTTCTAGAGCTCCAAGAGAAGTAACTGCATCAACTAAAAACAAGCAGTTATTTTTTCTACATACATCCCCAATACCATCAAGAGGTTGTAAAACACCACTTGATGTTTCAGCATGGACAATAGCAAAAATTGCTGGTTTTTTAGTTTCTATTTCATACTTGATTTCTTCATAAGAAAAGGATTCACCCCAAGGTTTTTCAATAACAGATACATCTGCTTTATATCTTGTTGCCATATCAACAAGTCTGTCTCCAAAATATCCTTTTTTAGCGATAAGAATTTTTTCTCCTTCCTCTATAAAATTAGCTATTGATGCTTCCATAGCTGCACTTCCAGTACCACTCATTGGAAGAGTCAGACGATTATTACATTGCCAGGTATATCTTAGAAGTTGTTGAACATCAGACATCAATGAAATATATGCTTCATCTAAGTGACCAATAGGATTCAAAGAAAGAGCGCTTAAGACTTCTGGATGTGCGTTTGAAGGACCAGGACCTAATAAAAGTCTAGAGGGAACATAAGTCTTTGAGAAATGAGATAAATTCTCTTCATTTAAAGCCGAAATAAGTTTTGCTTCTGTCAAAGCATTACATTCAATTACTTTTAAATTAAACTAATATCGCCACATAAGCGATATTTATTTAAAGAAATTCATTCAATTTAAATATTTAGGTAAACAATTATTAAACTTATGACTTGAAACACTAAAAGAAGACATCAAGTCTTAAAAAAAGTTACCGTTGATACATAACAAGAATCATCAAGTTATTAATTTCATATAAGGTATTACAAAATTATGTCTAAATCTCCTCAAGATGTTTTAAGTCAAATTAAAGACGAAGGAATTGAACTCATCGATTTAAAATTCACTGATATTCATGGAAAATGGCAACATTTAACTCTTACATCAGACATGATAGAGGAGGATTCTTTTACAGAAGGTTTGGCATTTGATGGCTCATCAATAAGAGGTTGGAAAGCAATTAATGCCTCGGATATGTCAATGGTGCCCGATGCAAGTACAGCTTGGATAGATCCTTTTTATAAACATAAAACTCTAAGTATGATTTGCTCTATTCAAGAGCCAAGAAGCGGGGAACCTTATGATAGGTGTCCAAGAGCTTTAGCTCAAAAGGCATTAAAATATTTAGACTCGACTGGTATAGCAGATACTGCATTTTTTGGACCAGAACCAGAATTCTTTTTATTTGATGATGTTAGATATGACTCTAAAGAAGGAGGTTGTTTTTATAGTGTAGATACTATTGAAGCTCCATGGAATACAGGGAGAATTGAAGAAGGGGGAAACTTAGGATACAAAATACAATATAAAGAAGGATATTTTCCAGTAGCTCCAAATGATACTGCGCAAGATATCAGATCTGAGATGCTTCTTCTTATGGGTGAATTAGGTATCCCCACAGAAAAACATCACCATGAAGTTGCTGGTGCCGGCCAACACGAGCTTGGAATGAAATTTGATTCGTTAATAAATGCTGCTGATAACGTTATGACTTATAAATACGTTGTCAGAAATGTTGCAAAAAAATATGGAAAAACAGCAACATTTATGCCCAAACCTGTTTTTAACGACAACGGAACAGGAATGCATGTTCACCAAAGTTTATGGAAGAGTGGACAGCCACTATTCTTTGGTGAAGGATCATATGCAAATTTATCTCAAACAGCAAGATGGTACATCGGAGGCATACTTAAACATGCACCATCATTCTTAGCATTTACTAACCCAACTACAAATAGTTATAAACGATTGGTTCCAGGATTCGAAGCACCTGTAAATCTAGTTTATTCTGAGGGTAATAGATCAGCTGCAGTAAGAATACCTTTAACAGGTCCAAGCCCTAAAGCTAAAAGATTAGAATTCAGATCAGGTGACGCACTTGCAAATCCTTACTTAGCATTCTCTGTAATGATGCTTGCTGGTATTGATGGAATTAAAAATCAAATTGATCCTGGTGATGGAGTAGATGTAGATTTATTTGAACTTCCAGCTGATGAACTTGCAAAAATTGATACAGTACCTTCATCTCTAAATGACTCACTTAATGCGCTAAAAGCAGATAAGGATTATCTATTAGCTGGTGGAGTATTTACTGAAGATTTTATTGATAACTTTATCGATATAAAATACGAAGAGGTACAACAACTAAGACAAAGGCCTCATCCACATGAATTCTTCATGTATTACGATGCATAATTAAAAGAACTCATTAGTTTAAATTAATCAATTTGAGAAATATCACAAAATATTCTCAAATTGATTTTTTTTTTGTTGGAATATATATATATAAATTGAAAAATGGCTAGGGAATCTATCTCAAAAATTGCATATAAAACGCTACAACAAAGTAAAAGCATTGCAGGTTTCGCTCACAAGCAGATTAGTTCAAGATTAATGAACTTTATTCTTCCCGATTCAAAGCTTGAAAATTTTAATATAGATAGAGACCTTCTTATGCAAATCCAAAATTCAATGGATATCTTAAGAGAAGAAGATTGGAATGATGCAGAAAAAAATATATATCCAAAAAAATTATTGTTTGACGAACCATGGCTTAGATATCTAACTCAATATCCTAAAATTTGGCTTGATATGCCTAATACATGGGATAGACGCAGAAAACAAAACTTTGATGATCTTCCAAAATCAATTGATAAAGATAATTATCCTCAATATTACTTGAGAAATTTTCATCATCAAACAGATGGTTATTTATCAGATTTTTCAGCTAGCATTTATGACCTACAAGTTGAGATACTTTTCAATGGTAGTGCTGACTCAATGAGGAGAAGAATAATTAAGCCAATAAAAGAAGGACTTGAAATTTTTAGAGATAGAAAAAAAAGTTCTATAAAAATACTTGATGTGGCTACAGGATCAGGAAGAACATTAAAACAATTAAGAGCAGCATTTCCTAAAGAAAAAATTACAGGCATTGATTTATCTGATTCATACTTAAAAGAGGCAAGTAGATATATTTCAGATTTAGATGGAGATTTAATTCAGTTAATAAAAGGTAATGCTGAAGAATTACCTTTTGAAAATGATAGTTTTCAATGCATTTCTTGTGTTTACTTATTTCATGAATTACCTAGAACAATTAGAGCTAAAGTATTAAATGAATTTTTTAGAGTTCTTGAACCTGGCGGAATATTAGTTTTAGCTGATTCAATTCAAATAAGTGATTCACCTGACTTTACATCCGTAATGGAAAGCTTCTATAAATCTTTTCATGAGCCTTTTTATTGTGATTACATAAAAGAGGATATAGATTCTAAAATTGAGGATGTAGGGTTTAAAGATGTAAAATCAAATTCCTTTTTTATGACCAAAGTATGGTCTGCTGTAAAGTAAATAAAAACTTCTATGACCTATTGGGATAAAGATACTATTCAGCTTGTTCAAAGTCTTAATGACAAATTAAAGATTGATCATTCTAAATGGCATAAAGATAAAGGAAATAAATATAAACGATCTGCAGAACTAATTTCGGCGGGATTATGCCATTTAATTATTTCTTGTAATGAGAAGGAAACTATTGAGTATATAGAAGAAAGTATTAAATGGTTAAAAGAAATTAACGTAGATCAACCTTGCCCTAGTAAAAATCACCTTTTTAAAGCCAACTGAAGCCTATTACCTTTACTACTCCATCTAATATCATCAAAACATTCATTAATAATGTATAGGCCACGGCCATTTACACTACTTATTTTTTTTGGTAATTTGTAGTCTCTTTTTTTTATTTCTAAACCATTACCTTGATCTTGAATTTGCCAAACACACCAATTAGGAGTAATTATTCTTCTTACTCTAATATTTTTTTTAGGATCTAATTTATTTCCATGTTTTACTGCGTTAACTAGAGCTTCATGTAAACCAAGTTTTATAAGATAGCTTGATTGAGAATTTTTAATAGGTTCTAATAATTGATCGACAAATTCATTTAACTGTAATGATGATTCGAATTCGTAGTTTGACCAGTTAATCTTTGGTCTTTTAAAAAATTTTTTTAAAATATTTTTGCCCCGAAGTAAGGACATAATAATATTTTGATACTGTCTTAATTTTAACTTATTAAATACCTCAATTTAAAGAATATTATTATGTCTCTCTGCAATAGCAGGATGCCGTAGGATGGAGTCCATAAGTCTTACTCCTCTTAGTTGATTTATTAAAGGCATATGTCCATCAGGAGCATCCAATGACCAGCAAAAAGATCCAGGATATCTAGTCCATAAGCCCTCTTTTTTCCAACCTATTTTCGGCCACATTAATTCATATTTTTTCCCTACTGATTTTAATATCTTTGCTTGAATTGAGAATCCAAATCTACCAGTAGAATAAATAGTCCATAATCTATCTATTGTTTCTAGATCTTTACCTGACATATTCTTAACTTCACTATAGAAAACATATCCACGTTTTTCAGCTAATTTTCCAGCTAATTTTCGTAAATAGGAACTTGTTAATCTATCTGCCTCTTCAAATTTTTGCTCAACCAACATCAATTGCAAATCTTCATAATTAATATCAATATCTGAATATGTATTAAACCAATTATTGAATTTAGAGTTTTCAAAGAATTCAGGCTTAAATTTTTTTAAAACTTGCAATATCCAACCAGCAGCCCAGTCATCTCCATCACTATCAAAGATATCAAAAAGTGAAGGGCCAAGATTAAAAATATTTTCGACTTCAGATTCTATTTGAGTTAATGAATTTATTCTTTTTCTTTGATTGGAATCTACAAATTTTTTTATAAGATCTAATGTAGCATTACTATAGTTATCCTGTTCTTTGTTATTCATTTTAAAAAATCAATCTAAAAAAATAAAAACTATCCATGTATTTCAAAAGAAAAGAACTAGAGAAATTTAGAAGTTTTAAAGGACCACTTATAGATGTTAGAAGCCCGAGTGAATATTATAAAGGACACCTGCCTAATTCTATTAACATTCCACTATTTGATAATGATGAGAGATCTATAATTGGCACGATTTATAAAAAAGAAGGAAGAAAAAAAGCAGTCATAGAGGGATTAAAATTTTTTGAAAAAAAAATGGAATTACTTCTTGATAATTTATTCATGAGTATTGAGTCTTATAAAAATTCTCCTAATAAAGATAATGATTTATTTATCAAAATATATTGCTCTAGAGGAGGAATGCGTTCACAAAGCATTGCTTGGTTACTAGAAAAATATAAATTAAATCCAATAACACTTAATGGAGGATACAAAATATATAGAAGATGGGTATTAGATAGTTTTTCAAATAAGTTGAATTTAGTAGTTATTGGCGGGAAAACGGGAACAGGGAAGACAAGATTATTATCATTACTTGATAAATATAAATATCAAACTATTGATCTTGAAGGATTTGCTTGTCATAGAGGAAGTACATTTGGAGGTTTAGGAATGAAAGAACAACCTTCAAATGAACAATTTGAAAATAAAATCGCAGAAAAATTAA
>NZ_JAKVCI010000014.1:0-55677 GCF_022447305.1 Prochlorococcus sp. ALOHA_ZT_50
TTCAATACAGAATAAAGATATTTTTTCAAATTCTCTATTGATAAGTTTTTTGGGATTATTAATTATATTTTTTTTGTTGATTTTTGGGAGAAAATTTAAACTAGCTGTTCAACTCGAGAGATTTGGATTGCCGATAGCAGTTATATCAGGAATTTTAGGTATATCTATAGGCCCATTTGGTGCGATACACTTTTTACCAAAAGAAACAATCAATGTTTGGAGTAATTTTCCTACTCCTCTTTTATCATTAGTCTTCGCAACTTTAATGATGGGAAGACCTATCCCGAATATAAATGGTTTAGTTAAACCAATTTTTAATCAATTTCTATTAGCTCTTTCACTAGGTTTCGGACAATTTTTTGTCGGTGGTCTTGTTGTTAAATATTTTCTGCCTCCATCTATGGATGCAAATCCTCTAATGGGTTGTTTAATAGAGGTAGGTTTTGAGGGTGGTCATGGAGCTGCATCAATAATCGGTGAAAGTTTTAATAAACTAGGTTTCCCAAATGGTTTAGATCTTGGTTTGGCTATGGCAACAATGGGTCTTTTATCCTCTTCAATATTGGGTAGCATATTTATCTTTCTTGGTAGAACTTTAGGTCTTTCAGATACTGAGGAAATTCTTGAACAAAAAGATACTCTAAAGGGAAAAAATAAGACAGGAATTTTTGCAGATTTAAGAATTTTTATAATAAATCTTGGATTCTCTGGTTTGGCAATTTCTTTTGGTGTTTTGCTACTTAAATTTTTAAGGTATATTTCAAGTTCTTTTGGTGATTTTTCGAAGGAAATTATTTTTTCACTACCAGTATTCCCTTTTATCCTTATAGGTTCGCTCCTTATTAGATATATTTTAGAGAAAACCAAAAATACAGAATTTATTTCAAATATTCTGCAAAGGGAGATTGGTATTTTATCCACAGACTTATTGATTTTTACAGCTATGGCGAGTTTAGATATTGCAGTTGTTTTTGATAATTGGATACTTATTTTAGTGTTTACTATTTTCGGTTTATTTTGGAATTTAATCTGCATTGCTTATTTCGCATACTTTATTTTTGATGATTATTGGTTTGAAAAAAGTTTGATAGAGTTTGGGAATTCTACAGGTGTAGTAGCTTCTGGGTTACTTCTTTTAAGGCTTGCAGATCCTAAAAATATTTCTAAGACTTTACCAATTTTTACGTCAAAACAGCTATTCGCTCAGTTAATTCTTTCTGGGGGACTATTCACAGTTCTTGCACCATTAATGATTTCTAAAATTGGGTTAGATTATTGGACAGAAATTTGTGCCCTAATTACATTCGCAATTCTTTTTATTGCATTGATTTTTAATAAAGTAGAGATGAAAAAGTTTCAATAAGAACCCTAGAATGGTAAAAGCCTAAATTTTATTTTAATGTCATTTACTCCCTACGATATTCCACCTCAAGAAAATAAAGGGAAGTGGTTTAGGAGTCATTTACTCGGAAGGGAAATCGAACTTGGTGAATTGTATAGTCTTGGATCAAATGATTTAGATTTGCTTATGGCGGAGACTGCAGAAATTAGAAGCGATCTTGATTTTAAGGAAAAAAATATAGGAAAATTTAGGACTGCAGGATATTTTTTGGAGTTAGCAAGAATAATTGAGAAAAGGAAGTTGTTGGAAAGTTAATTAGATGGGAAATAATTCTTTCTAGAATATGGTTCCCATAATTCGTATTTATACATTAAGGATTTAAATTCTCTATTTTTCTCAAATGAATCTAACCAGTTTTTTATTGAGGATTCAAAATAATTTGTTCTTTTTTGACTTTCACAAGCGATTCTAAATTGTCTTACAAAAGGCCAAATAGACCAATCAGCGATTGTGGGGCTATCTCCAAAAAAGTATTTGTTTTCTGCAAGAAGTTCGTTCCATCTCTTTATAAATTTAATCGCATTTGTGAAATGAAATTCTTCATCACTATCTTTATATCTTGTGGCATATTTAAATCGATCTAAATGATATTTGAATTCGTTATCGTTTTCATTAATTATTTCAAAAATATCTTCCTTTTTGTTCTCAGGAAAATAAATTAATTTGATGTTTTCCTTTTTCGACTCTGAGAGAGCCCACAGGATGATTTCAAGACTTTCTTCAATAACTTCACTATTTTTTTTTATAAGTATTGGAACCGTTTTCGTCTTTGAATTATTTAAAAAATCTAGAGGTTTATTTTTTAAATCAATTTCTCTTATCTCTACTTTTATTTCGCAAATTAACAGGGCCCATCTTGCACGAATTGCATATGGACATCTTCGAAATGAATATAAAATATCGTTTTTCATATTGTAAAAACTTTTAATTTCCCTAATTCTTTTAGTATTATCTAAGTAGGAACAGTATTAATTTTACAACGCAAATGTCGGGATATGTTTACCTTATTAGAGTAGGAGACCTTTATAGGATTGGGAAAACGGATAATCTTGAAAAGAAAATTAAAAAATTAAAGCCAGATGAATTATTAACATCAATTATGACTAAGGAGCCAGAAACTCTTGAAGCAAGATTACTAAGAAAATATAAGTCGCAAAGAATTCCTGAAACTGGTTATTTAAAGCTTTCTAAAAGACAAATTAGAGAATGTAAAAAGCAATTTGAATTAAAGGGTAGCTTACCTCACACTTTAGATGCTGAAGTTTCCATAACTCTATTTGCATCTTTTTTATTGTTTTCATTAAGTTCCTTTATTTTTAATTATTTAAATTTTGGATTTGTAAAATCTATATCTTATTCTTTCGGAATGGCATCTCTACCAATGGTTATATTATTTATTACAGGTAGTTTTGGCGGATACTTTTCTGAAGATTTATCTCTTTTTTCATTGTTAACTAATCGAATAAAAGGTTTATTTATTGCAATTGCAATGCTTTCAATGGCTTACTTAATTTTTAATTTAGGTTAAATTTCATAGTTACAATTTAAGGCGATTTCAAATGGAACTGATTGGGTAGGTAACTTAAGAATAGTTGAGCATATTTCAGCAATATCTTCAGGTTGTGTCATGCTTGATTTGTCTAAAGAAGAGATATTTTGGGCCATTTTTGTATTAACCCAGCTTGGGCAAATTGCAGAAATCCTTATATTTTTATCCCAACCTTTATTTTTCATAGTTTGGCATAATCCCATCAAAGCAAACTTTGAAGAAGAATAAGCGGCTAAATCACCTTTGGATCTTTTCCCACTCATTGAAACTAAAACAATAATTCTTCCTCTTCCAGAGGTACATAAATGATCCCAAGAAAGCCTACATAAATGCCAAATTGCCAAAAAATTGATATTTAATGTATTTAAAATATCTTCTTCATCACCATCTTTGTATAAGAAAGGAACTTTCGATAATACTCCAGAACAATTTATTACTGAATCAAATCCTCCAAATTCATCTACGGTATTCTTTATCCAATTTTCGGCTGTAATTTTTTTTAAAGCATCATAGTGGTTGATTATAATTTTCCCTTCTGGCCATTTTTTTGGATCAATAGCGCTTCCTTTTAATGATTCTAAATCTCTTATGCCAACACTAATTCTATTGCCTTCTTTTAATTCTTTATGTGCAATATTTAGTCCAATACCTCTACTGGCTCCACTTATTAATATGGTTCTCATTTTTTAACTATATGTTTGGAAATATTATCCTAAGTAACATTTTAAATTCTCTTCCATGCATAATCATAAGACCTTTCTTTACACTCCATGGAGCCTTTATAAACATTACGCACATAGCATATACAATCTCTTTTAAAGAAAGAGTATCAGTTAGAAACCCATACCATTGATTTTTAGGTAGTTGGAAAAAACTGCCAAAAAATTCTCTCAATAGTTTCTCATCAAACCTCATGAGTTTTTCTAATCCAAATTGGTAAAGTGATTTCTTCCTAATTAATTCTTTTGACCATAAAGTTTCCCAACCTTTTCTAGCAATATGATAGGTACTTAGATTTTTGTTTTTAATTGCTTCTGAGACTGCCTTCGCGACAAGTGGAGCTCTTCTTAAAACATTACCAATTAAATATCCAGATGCAGGATGTACCATTGAAGCAGCACCACCATATCCAAGTATTTGTTGTTTGAAATCTGGGATTGGCATATTCATAGGAAGAAATAAGCCAAGCTCTTCGTGCTGCATGCTTGTGATTGATATATTTCGATAAGAAAGCCTCTTCTCTAGTCTCTCTTTTAAATTTTCCATTGTTAGAGGATTTACTAAACCAAGAGATGTCTCTTCAAGAAAATATTTCCCATCCCCCATATCCATGGCATAAAGAAAAGTTGGCGGTTCTTTTTTTTGCTCATCGTTAAGATGGTCATTTCTATAGTCCATTAATACAAACTGCCCTTTCTTAAGTGGAGGTTTACTAAAATTACCTACTATCCCATAACAAGTTTGGACTGCTAAGGGACCACACGATTTTAATTTAAGAAAAACAGGATCATATCCTGTTGCATCTACTACTAATCTTGCAGAGTAAGTCTTGCCATCTTTTGTAGTTACTGTACTTTTGTATTTTTCAAAATGTATTTTGTTTGCAAAGCCTTGATGCCATTTAATAAAAGACTTATTGCATTCATTAAACCAATAATTGTGGAGTTTCTTCTTATCAAATAGTCCATAATCTAGTGAATGTTCCGTGGCTTTATTCTCGTCGTCCTGCTCTTCTAAAGCGCCATGCCCAAAAAAACTTACAGTATTCTTCCATCTATATTCAAGTAAATCCTGAAGCCCGAGTTGATCAACTTCTTTCCCCCAAATGCCATATGTGTTTGGCCAAGGTTCATCTGGTCCATTTGGAGAAAGCACTTCAACATCTAATTTTTCCTTCCCTAAAGCTGAGGCAATTGCCATACCTGCAGGCCCTGCACCCAAAACAAGAACATCTGGCATATTTTCTTTTGACATTAAATATAAATCTTATGATTAAAGAAATTTATGGAACAAATTATTACTTCTGAGCCTAGAATTATATTTTTCATCCAATACTTATAATGAGAGTAGATTAATAATAATCAAATTACTCAAATACTAGTGACTAAGTTTTCAGTGTTTTAACAATAATTTATAAGATTACAAAATAAAAAAAACTTTATTTATTTTTTTATCATAAAAAAAATATAGGAATTTAAATGATTAAAAATAAAAATATTTTAATTACTGGAGGTAATTCAGGAATAGGGTTTTTTGCCATTATTAATTTACTGAAGACGAAAAATATTTTATATGTTGTAATAAAAAACGAATTTAGAAAGAATGAATTTCTCAGAAAAATCGAGAAACATTTTGATAAAAATTACCTTAGTAAATTTTTAAATATTATTGAAAATTGTGATCTTTCAGATCTAGAGAATATTAAAAAAATTAAAGATTACTTTATTAGTAAAAAGATTTTTTTAGATGTTCTTGTTTTAAATGCAGGATTGCAATATACAGGCTCTTTTTACCCTAAAGTATCAAAACAAGGCATAGAACTAACTTTTGCAGTAAATCATCTTGCACATTTTTACTTGGTAAATGTCCTAAAAGATTTTATTAGAGATAAAGAAGAATCTAGAATCATTATTACATCATCAGATGTACACGACCCCAAAAGTTCAGGTGGCAATATAGGAAAGAAAGCGGGACTTAATAACCTAGTTAATTTAAGAAAAAAAGTAACTGGGCAATTTTTAAATTTTAATGCTGATGAAGCTTATAAAAATAGTAAGTTATGTAATATTTTGTTTGCTAAAGAACTTGAAAAAAAATTAAAAATTTCCTCTAGTAAAATTTCTGTAATTACTTGGGCTCCTGGTCTAGTAATACCAAATGATGATCTTGGTTTTTTTAGATACAGTAAGCGTTTTAATCTCTTTGGATATTTAATTTTTTCTAAAGCTGCAAAAAATATTTTAGGAATTTCTGAAAGTATAGAAAATGCTGGTAGGATACTTTCTGAAATTGTTTTTGATTCAAATTTAAATAATATTGGTTACGTTCATTTAAGTAATAAACTTATATCTTTTAAAAAACATAAATTAGTTGAAAGTAAGGTTAGTGATGAGGCAAATAATTCTGAGTTGGCTTCAAAACTCTGGATTTTAAGTGAAGAGATTTGTAGATCATTTGGCTTTGTTACTTTCAATATTTAAGGTTTGTGTTGGGAATGCAAACTCTATATTATTAACCGCAAATTCCTCAATAATTCTTAAATTTATAGATTGTTGAGCTTCCATTGCAGCGAGATAATTATTTGTTGGGATGTAATAAACAAGTTCGAAATTAAGACTGAAGTCGCCGAAATCTGTGAAATGACATCTATCAAAAGACGCATCTTTTGTCTCTTCAACTATTTTTTTAATTATTATTGGAATCAATTTCATAAGTTTTGGAGAGGTTTCATAAACAACTCCCAATTTATGCACTAACCTTCTTTTTTCCATTTGTGCGTAATTTGAAATTATTCCATTTGTTAGGGCGCTATTGCTCATTACTATTACTTCTCCATTAATACTTCTTATCCTTGATGATCGTACTCCCACTCTCTCAACCATTCCGAGGACTCCATCAGATTTTATAAACTCACCTTTTTGAAAAGGTTTATCAAGCAAAATTGTTATATATTCAAAAAACTCCTGAACTGGATCTTTCAAAGCTAATCCTGCTCCAATACCTCCTGCACTTAGTAAAGCCCAAATAGCAGTCATTTGAACACCTATATTTTGTAAGAAAAAAATTGAGCCAATAGTCCATGTTAATGCTTTTATCAATGGAGTTAGTGAAGATACCATTGAACTAATTGAGGAATCATTAATTTTCGAGGTCGATTCTGTTAAAGATCTTATTAAAACTTTGTTGAGAGCTTTTATGATGATTATTAATATAAATAATTTCAAAATATTCAATAAGACAGAGATGAAAGTTATTTCATCAGCAAAAAAATAGTCAATTGAAAAATAAAATGAGAGGAGGAAACCTATAGGTTTTATAATTCCAGAGATCACCTCAAAAATAAAATCATCGAAATTTGTTTTTGTTCTTTTGGAAATCTTTTTAAAAAATATTTTTGAAACTTTTGAAATTATTATCGACAATAAAGTTCCAATAAAAAAAATAGATATTGCCAGAAGGAAGTTTTCAGTAACTAATTTCATATTCAAATAAACCCTAAAAATTTATCTCTAATAAAATTTTAAATTATCTCTAAACAACAAACCAGTCTTTATTTTTCTTTAACTCATTATTATATTTCTAATTTCTTTAAATTCTTTTCTATCCGCAGTTTTGCATAATTCAAAAATTATTGATTCAGTTGTTGTTAAGATCGCCCCACTCTGAGTCATTCTTTGTAATGCTATTTCATGATCTACCCTATTTCGACTTCCCATGGAATCTGATATGAGAATAACTTCAAATCCTTTTTGTAAACAATCTAAGACTGTTTGTTGAATACAAATATGCGTTTCGATCCCACAAACTATCAAATTAGTAATTTTCTTATCTTTAAGTTCTTTCAAAAAATCTTCTAATTTAGCTAGGCTGAATTCCATTTTTTCAAATTTTCTAAATTCTGCTATGGGTGATAATTCAGGTATCGTTACTCCCAATTTGAGTGGGTTCTGTTCAGATATAAATATGTTTTCTTCTAAAATTTGGTAAGCATTTATTAGCTTTTTAATGTTTTTGATTATTGAATCCTTATTAAAAATTGGTCTTATTATTTTTTCCTGAATATCAATAATTATCAAGGCGTTTACTTTCGATGATAATTTATCAGAAGAGATTTCTTGATCATTCATCATTTATATATAAAGATACATTTAACATAATATTTTGAAGAACTTTAGTAAACATTTTAAATCAATAAGTTGTTTTACTCTCATCTAGAGTTATTATTGAGAATAGCCATGGGTTAATTTTGTCATTATCCTCTCAATACAAAGTCATCACATCTCCTCTTGGTGATGGATTACATAAAGATGGGAAGAGATTAACTCCTCAGAGGCTAAAGGTTCTTAATTTATTTGAAAATATTGGCTCTGGAAAGCATCTTAGTGCTGAAGAGGTTCATGAAAAGTTAGTTAAAACAAGCTCCAAAGTTTCACTAGCAACAATTTATAGAACTTTAAGACTTTTAGTACAAATGGGTTTGCTTCATGAATTAGAACTCAGTGAGGGTGGACACAGATATGAATTGCTTAGTAACGACACACCGGACCATCATCATTTGATTTGTATTAGGTGTGGAAGAACAGAAGAATTCGAAAATGAAGAAGTTTTAGAAGCAGGCAAAGTTGCAGCAAAAGTTAATGGTTTTAAACTAATTGAATCCTCTTTAAATGTAAGAGCTATTTGTCCTAATTGCATTTAGCAGGTTTTAACTTAAAGTCCCTCCACAACTTGACCCTGCACCTGCAGTGCAAGCAAAACAATGTTCTTTTACAGCTACCCCGTAGTCAAAAGTAAATGATTCATCCAATAGATCAAAAAGTGTCTTTGGTCCTTTATTCTCTCGGAAATTTATCTGTTGGTTAAAGTCACAATCATAAATTTCTCCTAGCCAATTTACGCTAATTGTCTTTTTACACATAAGATTTTCTAAATTTTTTTCATTAAAATTTTCTTTTAGTAATTTGTAATAAGTATTTAGTTTCCCTTCTCTTCTAAGAGATTCTTCATATCTATTTATTGGCATATTAGTTATTGTGTATAAATTATTAAAAACGATATTGTATTTTTCGAATAGTATTTTTTTATAATCCTTCTCCAATATTTCCTGAGAAGGAGGAAGAATTGGGCTTACAGGATTGTAAACAAGGTTTAATTGTAATCCATTTTCTTTCTTTCCATAGCCTAAATCATTAAGAATTTTTATGGCATTAATACTTTTTTCAAAAACGCCAAAACCCCTTTGAAAATCAACATTATTTTTTTCATAACACGGTAGCGAAGCAGTAACTATCACTTTATTTTTTGCAAGAAATTGAGGAAGATCTTCATAACCTTCTTCAAAAAAAATTGTCAAATTGCACCTATCAATAATATCAACTTGTTTTGTGCTCAAACTGGTTATTAGGTTTTTAAATTCTGGGTGAAGTTCTGGCGCACCACCTGTAATATCTAAAGTCTTGATTTTGTATTTTTCAATTATCTTTGGAATAAGAGATATCATTTCATTGGACATCTTTTCAGTCCTTAGGGGACTCGAATTGACATGACAATGCTTACAAGCCTGATTGCATTTATAACCTATGTTAATTTGCAATGTTTCTATAGGTTCTTTATATATTGAGGGGAATTTTTCTTTCATGAATCTATTATTTATAAATTGTCATTCGAAAATAAAAAAGTCAACTATTTTTTTTAAAGTTTGATCTCTTATTAGCAAGTTCAATAAACCAACTTATGTATTCTTTGGGACCATTTTTAAAAACTATGTCAAATTTTAAATTGTCATGAACATCACTGATCCCTATTAAACCAGTTTTTTTTGTAGAGGGTCTTTCAACTTCACCAGAACTACTATCTACAAAAATTATTTTATTCTTAATCCCAAATTCATTACCTAATATTTGTATTAATTCTAGAAAAGACCTGTCACTTCCTCCTCTTGAATAACTTTTTTCATCATTATTTTTTTTTGATGTGACTGTGTCACCAACTCCTACAATCAAAGGCATATCTTCTTTTTGAATAGTTCTTTTGCATAAATCAATTTTTTCCGTAACAGAATTTGGAGAGTTTCTAAAATTAAAATTTCTTCCAAAAGGAGCTTTACCAGTTTTATCCGCAATAAATTTATTTAAAAGAAATAAAACTCCAGAATCTTTAACTGCTCCTTTAATAAGTAATTGTATGTCTGTTGATCCGATATCATCTTGAGAAGAAAGTTTAATTGTTTCTCTACCATTTTTATTACCTAAATTTGGTGAAATATGAAGGAAAAATGAGTTTTTGAGGCCTTCGGATTCAGCTTTTAAAATGATTTCATTCATCATTTTTTCAAAACTAATTTGAATAAGCTTTCTTTTATCAGAATCTTCATGAACTAAATCAAATAGACTATTGAAATTAATCGTTGGCGAGAAGCGTGTTTCACATATTGATTTTACTGCGTGAAAATTGATATCTTCTTGGCTAAGTTCAGGAAAAATATTCTTAACTATAAAATTAAATTTTGGTCTTATTAAACTAGGTACTTTAGATAAAAAATTTAGTTCTTTTTCTGAGACTCCTTCAAAACTTATTTCACCATTACTGTCTTGATACTCTACTCCACAGGCAGCTAAACCTCTTAAATATAGTTCTTTGTTTTTAGGCTCAGTAGTGCTCCTTAAACTCCTCTCTATTATTCTGTTAACTCCTCTTGGACCTTCATGTTCCCCGCAAGTTAATACAAAGAATTCCTCGGCAAATTCTTTTACTGCATAGATATATTTTGATTCTAATTCTCTAGTCATTGGATCTTTAACTAAAGGGATACAAACTCCGTCAATGTCTTGAATAAATAAGATATTTTTAGAAGAAATTAATTGTTTTTGTTCATTTAAATTACTTGCCATATATTCCATATTTATAATTATTTTTCTTTTAATTTCCACTTTCTCAGAAATTATAAATTAAAAAACTCAATATTTTCAATAAATAATTTGCTATGGTCAAAAATTGCTTTAATGTAGAAAAATGTTGGTATGGGTAAGAAATTAAAAAAATTATCAAGAGTTTCCAAAAATGAAGAATAATTTCGTAGAAAACATCAAAGATGAAAAATATTTTTATTCATTGATTGAAGATATAGAGAATAGCAAAGTTGGATTTTACAGTGTTGGTTTATATCCTGCATCACTAGCATACAACTGTGCTATGCATGGAAAATCAAATAATATTCTCTTGGCTCCTAGGGAAGATAGAGATTTGTTAGGTGCTTTCTCAAATGATGTTATTTCTGATATGGATAATGAGATTATTGAAAAGATTAAGAGAATGGGAAATTATTCTTCAGAGGGAAAAATAAAGTCTTTTGATCTAAAAGATCTTCTCTTGAAATGTGAGATAGTTATTCTTGCTTCAAATAGTAATCACATACAAGATGATGTTAAAAATGCTTTAGAACTCAGAAAAAATTTAAAAAGAGAAAATGTGGTTCTTGGCTGTCTAGTCGGTTCTTTTTGTATTGATAATAAAAATAAAAACCCTTTTATTCTTTGTAATAAATATCCAAATTTAGCTTTTTTTACAGGATTTCATCGTCACGGAGCTTTACGAAATCCTAATGATAGTTTTACTGCAAATTTCTGCCATCCTGATGCGCTAACAGCATTAATAGGAGCACGCATTTTGAATCAATTATCACCGAAAATTCAAGTTTCTCCTGGAGTTCACAATATTGAATGTCAATATATAAAATCAATAAAAAATATCTCATCAATATTTGCAGGTTTTGTAAATAACTTTCATTCCGATAAGCCAGGAATGCTGCCTACCATTAATACGATTTTGTTAACTCAATGTTTAGATCAGGCCGCATCAGTATCAATAAAAGTTAGAAAAGAAAATAAATTAGAGAATAAATATCTTTCATTAAAAGAACTTGGTTATGGTGAAGAAATAATTAGTGCAAAGGAAATAATTAATGATAAATTTTGTGAAAAAGGAGATTATACTTTTTCTCAATTAAATGCTGTTAAGGCTGATGTCTTAGGGAGTATGACTCTACCAACTGAAGGAAAACCAACACGGAATTTTCAAGCAGGACAAGTTTTATCAGATATGCTTTTGCAACTCAACAGATGTCCAAAAGATGTCTCAGAATTTGTAAATTGGTGTAATAAATACTCTCTCAGTCAAGGAGGTTTAGAAGGTCTAAAATCTTTAAAATTTTGGCCAGACATTTATAAAGAATTCAAAATCAAAAATAATAATTGTTCAATGATTAATCTGATTTATTTATGCTTTAATGCTAATTCAGAAGAAAAAAAAGAAATTTATAAGGTTTTAATTAGTTCAGAAGAAATCACTAATTTTTGCCAAGAATCTGTGAAATCTGAATTATCTTTCGAACTAAATGAAAAATTAAAAGGAGATTATCTTTTTGATGATATTGAAAACTTTTATAAGAAATTATTTATTGACAAAGAGCAAAACGCCCTTAAAACAAATAAATATAGTAATCAAATTTCTAAAAAAAATCCTAGTTATATCAATGTATTGAAAATTATTAATAAATATTTTAATAATTGATTATTTTTCTAATTTGCTAGAAAGCAAAGTTCTTAATTTATTTACTAATCTTGATTGCAGGGTTAGAATTATTATGGTTTAAAAGGTTTTTTTTGAAAAAGGAATTAACTCATCGTTCTCATGAACTTAAAGCTCTTGGTTGGAATCAAGAAGACTTAACAAGATACGAAGATTTATGGGACTACAGTCAAAGATGGGGATTAATAAATTTAGAAAGAGAAGACAGACAGTTTTTAAAGAAGGCAGAAAAGTTACTCCCAAAGATCCAAAATAAAAAGATATCCGTTAAAAAAACTATTGAAGAAAAATCTTATTATCTATGGTTAAATTTTTACCTCGATGAAATTAATATTTTTAGTAATTCTAATCTTCCAAAAAATAAATATGGTGTTTGGACACTCTTAATTGAAGAGGAAATAAAACTTCTTAAGGAATTACAACCAGTTATGGGTCTTCCAGATACTTTAAAAGCTAAGAATCTATTCGAAAATAGAAAAGAGCTTATAAATAAAGCTTTTAGCGAATTTGATGCTAAGAACAATGATAAGTGTTTCAATTTTGATGAGGTTCTTAACAACTCTGAAAAAGATGTAGGTAAGAATTGGAAATCAATTACTGAAAAAGATCCTGAGGCTAATAAAACTTTTCCAATAATTGATTCTGCAAATATTGAGAAACTCAGATCTGCGATAAAAGAGGATTTGAGTTCATATATGAAAGATAATTACCCCTCATTAAAAAAGGATTTATAAATATTTATCTTTTTTTTGTTTTTTTTTGGGACTTTTTTAAGTTAAATAGATAATAGGATTATTTAAAAAATTTTGAGCAACCAAAAGTTCGAGACGCTTCAGTTACATGCAGGCCAAGTGCCTGATCCAACTACAAATTCTAGAGCAGTACCCATTTATCAAACTAGTTCCTATGTCTTTGATAATGCCGAGCATGGAGCGAATCTTTTTGGATTAAAAGAATTTGGAAATATTTATACTCGACTTATGAACCCCACCACAGATGTCTTCGAAAAAAGGATGGCAGCTTTGGAGGGAGGTATGGCAGCACTTGCAACATCCTCAGGTCAAGCTGCTCAATTCTTGGCAATCGTGAACTGCATGACAGCAGGGGATAATTTTGTCTCTACATCTTTTCTATATGGTGGGACCTACAATCAATTTAAAGTACAATTTCCAAGATTAGGAATAGAAGTTAAATTTGCAGATGGCGATAGTATCGATAGTTTTAGAAATAAAATTGATGATAAAACCAAAGCAATATATGTCGAATCAATGGGAAATCCTCGATTCAACATCCCAGATTTTGAGGGACTCTCTGCTTTGGCGAAGGAAAATGGAATTCCTTTAATAGTGGATAATACCCTTGGTGCTGGTGGTGCTTTAATAAGACCAATTGATTTTGGAGCCGATGTTGTTGTGGAAAGTGCAACAAAATGGATCGGTGGACATGGAACAAGTATCGGAGGGGTTATTGTTGATGCCGGAACCTTTGATTGGGGAAATGGTAAATTCCCACTAATGAGTGAGCCAAGCGCTGCTTATCATGGGCTCGTTCATTGGGACGCTTTTGGTTTCGGTAGTGATATCTGCAAATCTTTGGGAGTACCTGATAATAGAAATATAGCTTTTGCGTTAAGAGCAAGACTTGAATGCCTCAGAGACTGGGGATCAGCTCAAAGTCCTTTTAATTCTTTCTTGCTATTGCAGGGTTTGGAAACTCTAAGTTTAAGAATAGAAAGACAAACTTCTAATGCTCTTGAATTAGCAAAATGGTTAGATTCTAATTCTAATGTAAGTAGTGTTAATTATCCTGGCCTAGAATCTGATCCATATTACTCAAGTGCCAAAAAATATACTACTGGAAGGGGAATGGGTTGCATGCTTATGTTCTCTCTTAATGGGGGTTATGAAAATGCAGTAAAATTTATTGATTCCTTAAAATTAGCGAGCCACCTTGCTAACGTGGGGGATTCAAAAACATTAGTAATTCATCCGGCTTCAACAACTCATCAGCAATTATCTGAAGAAGAACAATTATCTGCAGGTGTTACTCCCACGATGGTAAGAGTTTCTGTAGGAATTGAGCATATTGATGATATAAAAGCAGATTTCGAACAAGCACTTTCACAAATCACATAGGAAAGGAGATTTATTGGCTTTAATAATTCCTAGTAACTATCACAAGATTAGTGATGTTGAGAAAAATCATATATCTTGGATCGAACCAGAATTGGCAAAAAGACAGGATATACGTCCTCTTAGGATTGGTATTTTAAATATCATGCCTCTTGGCAAGCAGTATGAATTTAACTTACTACATCCACTTGGTTTATCTCCTCTTCAAATTGAGCCAGTTTGGATAAAGCTTAAAACTCACTCTTATAAAACATGGGATCTTAATCATCTAAATAATCTATACATAACTTGGGAAGAAGCAAATAATCCAGAACCGTTAGATGGAATCATTATTACTGGAGCACCTATTGAGCACCTAGCCTTTGAGGAGGTTAAGTATTGGGATGAATTTGTGAAAATTGTAAATGAAGCCAGAAATTCTTGTGCGAGTACTCTTGGATTATGTTGGGCTGGCTTTGCGCTGGCTTATTTGGCAGGGGTCGATAAGAAAGTTTTTGATAGGAAATTATTTGGGGTATTCCCTTTAAAAAGTCTTGTTCCTGGACACCCTTTGATGGGTACACAAGATGATGAATTTATTTGTCCTCAAAGTAGATTTGCTGGATTACCAGATTTGGAAATGGAGAAGGCCCAAAAAGAAGGGAAATTGAATTTGTTGGCTTATGGAGAAAACGTTGGATATACAATATTTGAATCTAATGATCAAAAACAACTTATGCATTTAGGTCATCCTGAATATACGGTGCATAGAATTATTAGTGAAATTGAAAGAGACAAAGAAAAGGGAGATGTTCCTCCTCCTGAAAATTTTGATCTAAATAGTTCAAAAACCGCTTGGAGATCTCATAGGAATTTGCTTTTTCAGCAATGGCTTTGGTTTTGTTATCAACAAGTTAGTCTTAATTAACTTTTTTAATGAGCGCTTTCCATACCACCTAGTCTTTCAAATAAGTTAAGACTTTCTTTATTTAATCCTACAATTTCAACTTTAGAACCACCATTCTGGAATTTTCTAATAATTTGCTCAAGAGCAACAACGCCACTTTGATCCCAAATATGAGCTAAAGACATGTCAATTACAATATTTTCTGGATGTTCATGAATATCAAATCCTTGTAAAAAATAAATTTTACTTACAAAAAATAATTGTCCTTTTACTTTGTAGGTAGTCAAATTATTTTCTTTAGCTCTTGAGACAGTTATAACTTTTGCGACTTTTCTGCTGAAAAGAATTGCAGCTAATGCAACTCCTGCAATAACTCCAAGTGCAAGATTATGAGGTTTTGTAAGCATAGTAACTGCAAAAGTCATAAGCATGACTGCAGTATCGCTTTTAGGTATCTTTCTAATATTTTTTAATCCATTTATATCTGCTGTACTTATTGCGATCGTTATCATGATTGCTACTAAAGCAGCCATTGGTATTGCTCCAATCCAAGACTTCAAGAGGATAATCATAATTAGTAGAGATATACCTGAGGAGAGGGTTGATAATCTAGATTTACCACCATTCTCAGTATTCATAACAGATTGCCCAACTAAGGCACATCCTGCCATTCCACCAAATAAGGATGCCACAATATTTGCGATTCCCTGTCCTCTTGCTTCTTTATTTTTATTAGAACTTGTATCAGTTACATCGTCTAAAATGTCTTGAGTTAAAAAGGTTTCCATTAAACCCACGAGAGATATTGCAAGTGAAGTCGGTAAAATTATTCCTAATGTTTCAAGACTAAAAGGTACTTTCCCATTTTCTATTGATCCAAAAGGAAGAGAAATACTTGGTAATCCATCAGGTAATTTACCCAAATCGCTAACTGTTGGGACATCTAGATTAAAGAATATGCTTATAAGAGTAATTACTACTATTGCGATAAGTTGAGATGGGACTACTTTTGTGATTTTTGGAAGCCCATAGATAATTACTAATCCTAGGATTACAAGAATCCAAACTACTGGAATCTGAGAGTTAACTGGATATTGACTTATAGTTTGTTCAACTAATTCTTTTGATTCTTTAATACCAATTCCTAACTGAGGTAGTTGTGCTTGAAATATTAAAAGTGCCAGTGCATTTACAAATCCACTTAATACTCCTGTTGGCACGAATCGCATTTGGTAGGCAAGTCTTAAATATCCCCAAAGAATTTGGAAAATTCCAGTTAATATTCCAGCTGCAATAAGATATGGGACTCCTAATCCAGGAGCTTGTGATTCTCCATAAGCAACAAGTCCAGTCATCAAAAGAGCTGTTGAACCTGTAGCTGAAGTGATCATCCCCCTTCTTCCTCCAACAATCGCAATTGTTATAGATAAGCAAAATGCACCAAAAAGGCCAACTTTAGGATCTACACCAGCTATACCTGAAAAAGCAATTGCTTCTGGGATCATTGCAAAAGCAACAACTAAGCCAGAGAGAATATTTGACTTTGGATCATCTAACCAATTTTTAGATAAATATCTTGAGAAATTTGACATTTTAAGTTTCTTTATAATTAAGAAGTTACCTCATAAAGGAGGCAAAATACCTTGTGGGTCAAAAATATTCTTTAAAGTTTTTAATTCATTCATTCTATCTCCAAAGGCTAATGTAATTTCTTCATCATGAGAATTCAAATGATTATGCAATTGGGCTAAGTGAATATTTGGATAAAACTTTTTTAGCTTGCTCCACGATTTATAAATCCATTCCAAAGCGACTTCTTTTTCTTGAAGATCATTTTTTTTCCATGATGCATATATCCATGGTTTCCAAGTACTTTTTCTATGAACAAAAAAGCTTGAGCCATGATTTAACTTTTTAGTTTTGCAACCTAATTGTTGAGAAGCAATATAACAGGAATTATTAGGTTTATTATCCATTATTTCATCCAAACATTTTATGAAAATTGGGATATCATTTTTTAAATCTTCTCCAAGAAGACTAATTACCTCAGAATGGTTATTTGCATTCAGCTCATATAAATTCAATTCCTTTGGGAAGAAATTTATTTTGTTAAAGTTCTCATAAAATTGTTTTTCTAGAGTAGGGAATTTGTCTAGAAGCATTAGGCATTCTTCTGTTCTTTTATCCTCTAAATTATTTTTGAGTTCAGCAAAAATATATATATAAATTTTTTGGGCATAAATCCATTGAAGACTAATATTTTCTGGAAATTCCTCTGATAGTTTTATTATTTCTGAAAGTTCATTTAGATTTACAAATCCTTCAATAACCTTAATTGGATTAGATTGGATAGTCTTAAGTTCTATTTCGGTAATAATTGAAAAGAAGGGTGCTGCGCCTTTAATTGCTTCCCAAATCAATTGTTCTTCTGGATTTATTTGATTTTTTTTTAAAGAGATAAATGTGCCATTACCCAAGAAACCTTTTATTGATTCAATATTATCAATGGCTAATCCGTAGGCTCTACTGAGCGGGCTTACTCCACCAGTAAGTATATAGCCTGCTCCAGGAAGTTTAGAAAGTCCGATTGGAAAACTTCGATTATATTTTTGTAAATGATTTAATAGATCCCCCATTATTACACCACCTCCAATTGTTACTAAATTGGTTTTTCTATCTAGATGAATTTTGCTGTGATTTTTTCTTAGATCAAGAGTTGTAAAACCATTTTTTGCACAGCTAGAAGTTGTACCTCCACTACACACGCAAAGGTGCTCGAATTTTTCGTAAGAATAGTTATCCTCATTAAATAAGGATTCATCCACGTCATAAATTAATTTCTTTAATTTTGCATCCTTTGAGTTGATATTTGGAACTTCAAGCAAGTTATTATTATTTTTCACTACATGATATTGTTCTTTACTATTATGGTATAAGTAATAATTTGAATTTGGATAATTTAGATTTGAAGTTAAATAATCAAGTCGCGATACTTATCTGTGGACATGGGAGTAGAAATAAACTAGCCATTACTGAATTTCAAGAATTAACTAATTTCATCCAAAAAAGATATCCAAACTTTTTAGTTGAATATGGTTTCTTGGAATTTGCTAAACCTTCGATTGTTGATGCTTTAGACAAGTTAAAAGATCTTTCTATAAAAAAAGTAATTGCAATACCTGCAATGCTTTTCGCTGCTGGCCATGTAAAAAATGATATACCTAGCCTGCTTATGAATTATTCAAGTAAAACAGGAATTGAAATAATTTATGGAAGAGAATTAGGTATTAATAATTTAATGATTAGTGCAGCTTGTGAAAGAGTAAAAGATGTATTTAAACAAAATAATAATCTCAAACCTGAAGAATCATTATTAGTTGTTGTGGGTAGAGGCTCTTCTGACCCAGATGCGAATTCCAATGTTTCAAAAATTACGAGAATGATCGTAGAGGGTATTGGTTTAGGGTGGGGGGAAACAGTTTTTTCTGGAGTAACTTTCCCTCTTGTTGAACCTGGCTTGAAAAATGTTGTGAGACTTGGTTATAAAAATATAATTATTTTCCCTTATTTCCTTTTCTCAGGTGTCCTTGTCACAAGAATAAAAAGGCAAAGTGATTTAGTTGCGATTAATAATCCAAATATTTCATTTATACATGCAAAATATCTTTCGTCACAGTCTTATGTGGTCGACACTTTTGTAGAAAGGATTGAAGAGATTCTTAATAACGAAGGTAATAATTTTATGAATTGCTCAACTTGTAAATATAGATCAAATTTATTTGGCTTTGAAAAAGAAGTTGGAATGGTACAAGAAAGTCATCATGACCATGTAGAGGGCTTGGGTATCAGCTGTGATTTATGTGATCCTGAATGTAATGGTGCTTGTGAAATACAAAATCAAATCCCAACTCATAATCAAGAAAAATCAGACACAGGAGGAGGTGATTACTTAGAACATGAACATGTAGAGGCTCATCAACATGAACATAATCACCATCACCATCACCATAGTATTTATCCAAATTCAAAACACCCTTTAGGACCTGTCACGCTTCGCTTGCCTAATAAAGACTAAATCTTAAGAAAATCCGTTGAAATCAATGAATCACCTGTCTCTTTCTCGACTTAGTCTTAATAGACTCAGTATATATAAGTATTCTTAATATAAAATCTTGAAAGTATTTTGAGCTAGATTTTCCACAATTTACAGGTTGTTTTCCACGTCCAAATCCACATTGGATTAGAAATGCCAGTATTTTTCAAAAAAAACAGGACTTCAACATTATTGTTGACTTTTCTTTAATATCTAATCAATTTACTTATTTAAAAAGTAAATTTCTTAAAAACATACTTATAACATGAGTCTCATTTGATAATTTGAAAAGTTTTCTAGCAGATATTTTTTGATTTTTTTAGAAAAAAATACCATCATAGTTATGAAAAAAATATAAATTTATGGATCAAATCAGCCAATCAAATTTAACTGATAAGAAACTTGTCGAGTGCTCTTCAAATAAAGTCTCTTTAGAAACAGAGCTTTCAGAAACTCTTTATAACACTATGAAAGATTTCGTATTAAGTAACCCAACTTGGGATCAATATAAGCTTATAAATTCAGCATTAGCTACTTTTCTCGTTCAAAACGGATGTACAGATAATTCTGTCTCAGAAATTTATTTAAATCAATTATTTACACCTTCTAAGTCTTTTTAATATTTAAACAGGCTCTTCTACTCAAGGCCATCATTGTAAGTGTAGGGCTTTGCCAAGATGATGTGGGCCAGCATGCTCCATCTAGTACAAGTACATTCTTGCATCTCCATAATCTATTAAATTTATCAACTACGCTATTTTCTTCATTTATCCCCATTGGTGCTCCCCCTACCTCATGAATATAATATCCAGGAGGAGGAGGACTATCTGAAAGTGCTATCAAATTTTTTGTAAATAAACTCCCTAATGGAATATTCATTAGTTCATCAATATTTTTTATTTTCCCATTTGCAGCTTTGACTGATTTTTGTATTGTTTTTTCCATATGTTTTGCCATATTTAACTCATTCTCGCTCCATTCGAATTCAATGTAGGGAATTGGGATACCCCATTCATCTGTTTTTTTTGAGAGAGAAACTGAGTTTTTCTCTCTAGGAAGGACCTCGCCATGAGCGATAAGAAAGCCAATGGATTTGTTTTTGTCTTTTTGCAAAAATTTAGGTATTCCTAATCTATCAATTGCCCCCCAGATTCCATAACCTCTATGGAAATTTATGTCGTCAATTTCTGGTAAATTTGAACCAAATGGAATAAAGAAGCTGCCTGCTCCAGAAAGATCGGGAGGATTATCTAGTGATTTATCTGAGTTTTTTGCTTTTGGGACTGAAAAAAATCTACAGATAGATATGTGATCCATTAGGTATTTACCTAATTTCCCAGAATTATCTTTAAACCCTGAGGAATTTGATTTGTATTCTGAGTTCAGTAGTATTCTCAGTGTTGAAATTGTTGATGCGCAAAGAAGAATCAAATCACAATCCAATACTTCTTTGTGTCCATTTTCTAGGTTTACAATCGTTAGTTTTGAGGCAAGCTCTGTTATCTTGTTAATCTCAAAAGACTCCACTAGGTAATTAGAGATTATTTGTACATTTCCAGTATCTAAAGCTTTTTTTAAAGAGCTTCCTACGCTAGAGGACTTGGGCCAATTTTTTTCTTTTACAGATGAATTACGGTCAAATCCTCTTGATTGGATAAATGGATAGTTTAATTTTGATTTAACTTTGCTGCCAAAAACATTTTCGTTTTCTGTAAGAGGAATTTCACCAATATATTTACCGTTTGGGACCTCCTTGATATCATCTTTTCGTCCATAAATTCCGCAGAAATTTTCAATAAAATCGTAGTGCGGGGAAATTTCTTCGTATGAAATAGGCCAGTTTGGCCCGAATCCGTCTTTTTTAGCCGGATGAAAGTCTTCTGAGGAAAGTCTTAATGTTATGCCTCCCCAAGTTAATGATCTCCCCCCATATTGTTTACCTTGTGTCCAAAGAAATGGCTTTTTTTTGGGGAAGTCATAAGGATGCTTCAATTCATTTGAATATAAGTCAGGATTATTTTTCCAATAACCAGGATGTTGGCATTGATTGGCATGTTTTTTTGTTAAAACTCCTGATAATCTTTTTAATGTACTTTTTGGCTCATGATTACTAGCTTCATGCCTTTTAACTTGAGGCCCTGCTTCTATTACTAAAACTTTGATCCCTTGTTCTGCCAATGTAAGTGCTGCTATTCCTCCTGTAGCTCCAGAACCAACAACAATTGCATCATAAGGACTTATATCCAAAACCTATTTCGTGATTTGCTATTTCAATAAATATAGCATTCAGTAAATAATTAATTTTTAGATTTCAGCTTAAGAAGTTAGAATTTATTGAAATACTACTCAAACAAATGAGATTTATAATTTTAACTTTTTTAATAGTTGTTTTAACCCTCCCTTCTAGAAGCTTCGCTGCGTTGGATTATGGTAAACAATCTTTGGTAGGGGCTGATTTTTCTGGATCTGATTTAAAAGGAGCAACTTTCTATTTGACTGATTTACAAGACGCAAATTTGTCAGGTTGTGAGCTCCAAAATGCGACTCTTTATGGAGCAAAATTGAAAGATACTAATTTAAGTAACTCCAACTTAAGAGAAGTAACTTTAGACTCAGCTGTTTTAGATGGAACAGATTTATCAAATACTAACTTGGAGGATTCTTTTGCTTATAGTACCCAGTTTGAAAATGTAAAAATACAAGGCGCAGACTTCACAAATGTTTTTTTGCCAAAAGATATTATTAGGAAATTTTGTGAAAGTGCTACTGGAACTAATCCAATTACAAATAGAGAAACCAGAGAAACTTTAGAGTGCGATTACATTTAAATTTATGCACATACAAGTTCTTTTTTAATCTTTCTTTGTTTATAAAGTGATCTTCCAACAGGCCAACCTAAAGTAGATAAATGTTTCATTAAAGAACCTGAGTATTTGAAATAAAAATTGTCTGAATATTTGATGCCAAGTTCTTTTAGAGTGGTTATTAATAAACATAGATCTTTCTTTTTGCCTTTTTTCATATCCAATAATATCAATGCTTCACTTGATAATTTTTTTTCTAGAACCTTATCATTTTCAGCAAAACCAACTTTAAGTGAATTAAATTCATCAGAATAAAGAGTATAAATTATTCCATCTTTGAATTTATCTACAGAAGTATCTACATTAAATCTTGATGATATTAATGTTTTGTATCCTTTAATGATTTTTCTGTTATTCATAATTATTTGATTTCATCCTGAGCTAATTCGTATTTCTCCAATAGATTGTTTACTTCTGCTAGTGCAATCCTCTTTTGACAGGCCGAGTCATATCTATTTACTGCTATTGAAGGTATTGAACCTTTGCTTTTCATTTCCCTTATACCAGTTTCTAAACATTGAAAAGCAACACTTGATAGATCTCTTCCTTCTGCTGCGGCCCAAACTTTCAAAAGATAAGTAAGATTTGATGGTACTGAGATCTGTACTTTGTTTGAATTTGAAGTATTTAATGCAATATCATCGAGACTAATTTCTTTAGAGGAAATAGTTTCTTTAACCTTTTTCTTCAAAAATTTTACTTGGCTTATAGCGTCCTCTTTATTCTTTATTTTTTGTTCTATTTCAAATAACTCTTCTTCAGAATTAATTAAAGCTTCTAATGCCCATTTAGCATCATCTTTCGCAACCGCGGTTCTATCAAGCCATTCATCTCTTATTTTTGACCAATTACTAGGCATAAGCTTTATGCGATAATTCTATGATATATAAATCTGAATAGATTGTCTACTTATTCTAAATAGAATTAACCTAGATTGTATAAAGTTTTAATTTTATTTTTAATAATTCCTCATCTTAGAAATAATCTTTTACAATAATTGAAACTGCAGAATCTATCCAATGTGATCTTAGAGGTATTTTTTCGCTAATTGAAAACGATATATTTGATAATTCAATCTTTTTAAATTTTAGTTATTTGTTTATTTAATTAAAAACTTCTGAGCTTTTAATCTCTTTCAATAAGTTCAATTTTATAACCATCAGGATCCTCAACAAAAGCCAAGACAGTAGTACTGTTTTTCATTGTTTTAGGTTTGGTTGTTATTTTACAACCATTTTTTTCTAATCCTTGGCAAATTAGATGAATATCTTTTACTCCAATAGCTATATGACCATATTTATCTCCAAGCTCATAGTCTTCAGACTTTTTGTCCCAGTTATAAGTTAATTCAATTACTGTGTTTTCTTTTTCTGAGCCATAACCAACAAATGCCAAAGTGAATTTTCCATGAGGGTAATCCTTTTTTCTTAATAAATTCATTCCTAATCTATTGACGTAGAAATCAATGGATTTATCTAAATCTCCAACCCTCAACATTGTATGTAGGATACGCATTTTGAATTATGAACCTTAATCAATTATCTAATATTTAATAACCATCTGCCAAAGTTGATTTTTTCGAGGCTAAGTCATTTATTAAGTTCAGAAAAATTAGGCTAAAATATGAATACGAAATTTCAATAATATATTGAATCAGATATTCCAGAGACTCTCATCAGTATTTTTGTATACTTTGCCATTAAAGGCATCAATACCTTTTGGATATTATTTGTTCTATAAATATTCATTTTTAAAAATACTATTATTACTAACTTTTCCGATAGCAATAATTGAAAAATCTTTGCCTTTTGGTAGTTTTTTATTATTTATAATTTTGTTTGCTGGATTAGTAAGAAATCCAAATGTTCCCTATTTCGTTAGATATAACGCATGCCAAGCATTACTTATTGATATTGCTTTGATAATAATTTCATATCTCTTGAGAATATTTCCCATAGTTGAATTAGGCTCAATAATTTTTATATTTACACTATGTATTTTTATTTATTCGATTTCTCAATGTATTTATGGAGTTGAACCTGAAATTCCCTTAATTAGTAAATCTGTAAGAATGCAAATTTAAAAAGATTTATAGATTTACTGACTTTCTTCAGCACTCATTCAGAATAGATTCCCATCTTTGTTGACTTGCCTTTATTGCTTGCATTGGCGGATTAGCCCCCTCTATTTCAAAGGCTTTAATTAATGATTTATTAGCTAATAGACCTAATCTTGCTGCCTCTCTTTGCCTAGAGCATACTTTTTTTCTTGATCCCTCTTTTAGACTATTTTCGATTTCTTTAAGAATCTGGCTAGCTTCATTCGATTTAGAATAAAAATCATTCATGTAAACATCAAGTGCCGTATCAGCAAAGATTTCAACTGGAGAGATTATTGTGACTAAGCACACTATAAAACTTACAAATACAAATATTTTCATAAGAATCTTAAGTAAATTTTTTGTCCGATCTCTTTAATACTAAATAAAAGGTAAGAACGCTAATTGTTCCAGATGGGCCTATTAAAACATGCCAAAATTGATCGCCACTAATTGAGAGCCTTGTGCCAAAGAAAGTCGTAAAAAAAATACCAAATATTGGGTAAAGGATAAAAAGCCAATCTTTAAAAACTCTTTGCCAATTTATAATTAGAAGGATACTTATTATTACTTGAAAAAGAAGAGCAATAGTTTTATCAAATAAAAAATATGAGATTATTGAACATAAAGAAATGCAAAAATTAGTTTTTTGAATAAATTTATTTTTTATAACTGATATTGATAAACATGTTAGACCTAAAGATAGGAAAGAATAAAATAACCAATTAAATAAAGAGGAATGATCTACATAAATCCAAGATGTTTGGGTATGATCTATCATTTCAGAAATCGATGCCAATCCTAAAAAAATAAAACCGAAAGGTATCAATTTGTTCTTGCTTATATGTTTGAATTTATTGATCGATCTAATACCTAATAATATTGGGATGATTGCCGCTTGAAAGTGGGCAAATAATAAAATTGAAAAAAACAAAATAAATTCTCAAACTTAATTCATCCTAATTTAAATAAAAAAAACAGTTTCGGGTCATCTCAGTAGTGAAAGGTACCATTGACCGATTACTATAATCAATATTGTAAGAACAAAAGGGAAAGCAGGATATCTTGTCTGAAAATTAGCTGGTGGCCAAGGAGACCAAGATATTAATCTTCCTTGCGGTTCATTTGAAATAACTTTTTTTTTCGATTTTTTGGATATTAAATTATCTGTGGCAAATCCTTTACTCATAATCTAAATAAATTCATATTAACAAGAACGTTTCAAAAGGGCGTTGATATTATTCGGTTCTTTTTATTTGAACGGAGGGGGTGGGATTCGAACCCACGGTGCCCTTGCAGACACGCTAGTTTTCAAGACTAGAGCCTTAAACCACTCGACCACCCCTCCAAAGGGCTATTCAGTTTTGTTGAACTTAAAAACTATAACATAAGAAATTAGTCATAGTCTATAAATTCAAAGATTAAAAATTTATTTCAAGAAACTTGTCTGAGAGAGGAATTTTATTTAAAAATGACGGGTTAAGTCGTTATAACAATCAATTATTGGTCACATTTAGTCCAAAAATTTAGGCCACAAAAAAATCACCCAAAGTTGACATTTTGTTGAAATAAACCAAATAAGTTATTCCCAACTATGGCAGCGATTATTAAAACGAAGGCAACTATGGCGAAAAGAGCACTAACATCTTTTATGTCATAAGGTGCTTTAAATAAAGGTTTTTGGTCTGCCATTGTTATCTAATATATAAATGCAATTGAATCATATTATTTTAATGCTTGTGAGAAGTATTAAGTTATTTTTTAGTCTAAGAATGGATAATAAAAAAGCCACTAAAAGTGGCTTTTTCTTTTAATGGCTAAATAAACTAGCTTGTGTAAGCTTTTCCTCTATAAGTTAGTTCATTGTGCTGCTTTTTAGCTGCTTCTTTGTTCTGGACGTACTTTTGTCCTCTGTAAATTAGAGTCATTTTTTAAGCTCCGGTTTCGCTTAAGTCCCCGTTCCATGGCTTAAGTCGATTTGCGGCTTGCTATACGCAAGTTGAACGTTTTGGTAGCGGTTGCTACAAATTTATAATAACATCCATTAAAATTATTTGTCTAGGTTTTTAATAAATAAACTTAATATATTAATGATAGATTAGGTTTCTGATAAAAATATTTATCATAATCCCGGCTTAATTTCTCACAGGTTACATTTTGTTCGTTTTTGAGAAGTATTTTTTATTTAATGAACTTTTAAATGTAAAATTCTTAAGATTATAAAATTTGTTTTATGTTTTCTAGAAGCAAAAAACCTACAGTAAAAAAATCTGCAATAGTTGAAGAGACTCCATTATTTGCTCAATTATTACCATTCGCAAACAGAATGAATGATAAGGTCCAATTGGTAAATGCTTTGGCTTTTACTTTTATTATGGGATTCTCAATTTTTGGAATTGCTCTATGGAAACTATCAGGGCTGACCTAATTATTTAATTTTTGCAAAGCATCAATTTTTGATTCTTTGTTTTCAATTATGGTTATTAACCATCTAGAGGCTAGCCCTCTGGATATTGATCTATTTTTTAGAAATCTACATATATATACGTGTAGATTTTTTTCGTTTTTGGAGTTAAATTTTTCCTCAAAATCTAAGATATCCTCTTCTGATGTTCTTTTTCTTAGCTCATCCACCAATGCATGACTAGAGGAATCATTAAAAAAGTTCCCAATATTTAAGCTTAATGTCATAAATAATTTATGTCCCTATTTAAGAGGTAGCCATAAATTAAATTTTTAAAAACTAATTTATATTTTTTATTTACAAATAATTCAAAATTTAATCTTTTGGTTTAGCAAGAGGAAGCAAGCACTTATCTGAATCACAACCTGCTGGTCCTGCTTCAGATAGTTCTCCAACATCATATTTATTAAGAGCGTCAAAGAAATCGTTATTGACTTTCCTTTCTATTACTTTATTCTGCAATGATATATATTCCTCTTTACTTATTGGTTCAAAGGGTAATCTCGGGAAAGTAGCGTTAGCACTAAATCTAGCCAGCAATGCTGCTGAAATATATCCCTCATTATTTTCTATTGCATTATGAATAGCCTTAGCTAAATCCTCGATTTCATTTTCTCTAAATTCTACGGTTGCAGAGGTATTATGCTCTGTGTAAAATTTCTGCACTTGCATGTAAAAATCAAATTGAGCTAATGCTGAGAAATTATTGATGTCTATTTGGTCTGCGCCGTCTATATTTGCCCAACTAACTTCTGTAGGGATTTCAACTAACCATTCTGTACATCTTGGATCAAATGGATTATCGAGCAAGCAACCATTTTCATCTTTATCAGATTGAGATGGAACAACTGAGTAACCATAATCCATGCAAGCTAAAGCGATTGGATCATTTTTCCTGAAAGTTATTCTTCTTATGAATCTTTGAGCCTTTGGAGGATGCCATCCTGGAGCTGCTCCAGTAAGAAGACTTTTAGTTCCAGCTGGCTGAACTGTTGTGCATCTATTTGGTCTCCTTAGATTATGCTTATCACAATATTCCCATACAGTTTCTTTTACTATTTTTCTCCAAGAATCTAAGAATTTAGCTTCCTTTTCTTTGAAGGCCTTCCCTTCTTCGCTATTTGGCCTTCCTGCTTCCCACCATTTCAACCATGGCGTCCCAAAGGCATGGACACAAAAATCAAATAATCCAGTGAAACTTACTCCTACAATAGGATCATATTCCCTACTTTTTCTGTAACGCTCAACTTCAAATTCATGATTAAGTAAGCATGCTACAGAAAGAGCGGCTGCTTTAAAAGCTTTTTTTTGCTCTTCAAAATTTCCTGGATCAATCTGATTTAAATGAACTTCAGCCAAATTGCAATGGAAATCATTTCCCAAGATCTCCCCACAAGGGTTAAGTCCATATCGGCTCATCCTGTGGTCTAACTCTTCTTCTGAAAAAGGACCATAACTACTATTTATCCAATTTCTCGCTTCATCCTTACCTTGTTCTGAGTAGATTTCAATAAATTCCTTTCTCAATTCATCATCTTTGAGAATATCTGCATTTGACCTTGCGATTGCTTCTGGAGCAAATTGAATAGCTCCCTCACCTGAATGGAATTGTTTTGTTACTGCATCCAAAACAGTTTGGTAAGTGGGTTTTGTATGGTAAACCCTAGTATGATTAGCCATCCTGAGGGCATCTTTTTCAGGATCTATTCTCCAATTACCATTCTCATCTTGACTCCATAAATTTTCTTTTGCTGATGCGGCTTCCTTATCATCTGAAGCAAATTGTCTCATTCCAGCACTTCTTCTTATATTCCCAGCAACTATGGTTACTGCAGCTTCATCAATTAATAAACAACACTCTACTGTACTTAATTTCCTGCCAATTGCCTTTCCAAGAAGTGATGCGACTCTAGAGTAAAGATCTTTCAATTTGATAGGATTTGCCATACCACCAAAACCTTTTAATGATTCTCCAGCAGGCCTAATATCTTCCAAATCAATATAAACATCAATTTCTCTTTCAAGACTCTCGTTACTTGATGCCTCAAGAAGATATTTATAGCTATCTACCCATCCTCTTCTGCTATCTCCAACTTTGATATGAAGATCTTTTCCTTTAATTTCTAATGATGACTTTTCTTCTCTTTGATCTTTAGGAGTTATTCCAACTTCACTGACTGATTTAATATTTATTTTGTTAATTACCGTAGGTAGATTATTTATAAAATGAGGCTCAATTATTGCACCTGTTCCACATCCCATCATTGCTAAGTCCATCATTAATGCGAAGGCTTCCCAATCAATTAAGTTTGTTGAGGTACAGTTGTATGCTCCTGAGAAATTTTGGTTCTTATTAATCCAAGGGGTTCCGCCTATCCATAACCATCTTCCTGAAGGTTGAGCTTTTTGGTTACTTTGCATCTCTCTCATTAGGATTAATTCTTCTTCAGAAAGTTTTCCTAATTCTTTTAATCCCGATAAATTCCTTTCGCCTACTTCGCTCCAGTTCTCCCTTTTGCCAGATGAAGTTTTTCTACTATAAGATCTGAAAAAAACTGGGTAAGCAGCTGGCGCAGTCTTTGGAAAATCATCTTTTTTAAGATTATTGGAATTGCTCTCTGAAGAAGCTTTATTTGGTGCAACAGTCACGATAAAAAAAACGTATGTAAATAACCCGTACTGGAAGAATAACTCTACCTGTGGCGTCTGCAACTATTCTTACCACTATTTAACGGTTTGTGTAGAATTATGTTTAATATGAAATCTTTGTTTCAAGAAAGGATATGGAAAGAGTCCCCGAACCTGAATTAATGGAAGAAAAAGAGCAGGTCATTTCTTATGACGAAGCTGATTTTTCAGAAGGGGAAGTTAATCTAATTAATCAAATAAATCAATATCTTTTGAAAAAAAATATTTCTTTAGGTGAAAAAGATTTAATAGTTGATTTAGGATGTGGCCCAGGAAATATTTCTGAGAAGTTAGCAATAAAATGGCCTAATACTGCAGTCGTAGGAATAGATGGTTCTAAAGAGATGATTTTGAGAGCAGAATATAATAAAAGTATTTCTAATAATCAAAAAAAATTAAAAAATTTACGCTACATTTGTTCTGACATCAAAGACATTAAATCAAATAATTTTTTATTTAAAAAAAGAATTAGTTTACTTGTAAGCAACAGTTTGATTCATCACATTACCAATCTTGAAGATTTCTTCAACACAATAAGAATTTTATCTAGTAATATTACTGTAAATTTTCACAAGGACTTAAAAAGGCCATTAGATGAAAAGTCTGCTTTAGAACTCAAAGCACAATGTTCAACTAAATATAATGAGATTTTAACTAATGATTATTATGCATCTTTAAGAGCTTCTTATACTTTTAAAGAGTTAAAAAATTTCATCTTAGAGAATGATCTATCCTCTTTAGATGTGTTTGAGGAAGGTGAAAATTATTTAATAGTCTATGGTAATGTTTAAGAACTAAGTGAAAGGCCCTTATATTATATAAATGAGCTTAGGTACTAAAATTCTAAATAATAAAGAAATACTGGATGCGGTAAATAAAAGAAGAAATTTTGCTATTATTTCACATCCAGATGCTGGGAAAACGACTCTTACCGAGAAGCTTCTTTTGTATGGAGGTGCCATTCAACAGGCAGGAGCAGTAAAAGCTAGGGGTAATCAGAGAAAAGCCACCTCAGACTGGATGGAACTTGAGAAACAAAGAGGTATTTCTATTACATCAACTGTATTGCAATTTGAATATGAAAGATCAGTAATTAATCTATTAGATACACCAGGACACCAAGATTTCTCCGAAGATACTTATAGAACATTAGCTGCTGCTGATAATGCAGTTATGTTGGAAGATGCTGCTAAAGGACTAGAACCTCAAACTAGAAAATTGTTTGAAGTTTGCAAGATGCGAAAAATACCAATATTTACTTTCATAAATAAAATGGATAGACCAGGAAGAGAGCCATTTTCTTTACTTGATGAAATTGAATCAGAACTTGGATTAAATACCCTACCTATAAACTGGCCAATTGGGAGTGGCGAGGAATTTAGAGGGGTTATTGATAGATTTTCGAGAGAGGTGATTTTATTTGATAAAGCAGTGAGAGGGAAACAATCGAATGAGAAAAGATTAAGTCTTGAAGATAAAGAGCTATCAAAATATGTAGAGAGAGATTTACTTGAAAACTCACTTGAAGAATTGGAGGTTCTTGATGAGGCAGGATCTAAATTTGAAAAAGAAAAAGTTTTTAATGGCTCTTTAACCCCAGTTTTCTTTGGATCTGCCATGACTAATTTTGGCGTAAGGCCATTTTTAGATAGTTTTTTAAAAATGGCACAAAAACCAACTTCAAGAAATAGTAATAAAGGGGATATTGAACCTGCAAGCGATGAATTTAGTGGGTTTGTTTTTAAGCTTCAGGCAAATATGGATCCAAAGCACAGAGATAGGGTTGCTTTTATAAGAGTTTGTAGTGGCAAATTTGAAAAGGATATGTCAGTTAAACATTCCAGAACTGGGAAAACAATTAGATTATCAAGACCACAAAAAATATTTGGGCAAGATAGAGAAGTAGTTGATGATGCCTATCCTGGAGATGTTATTGGTTTAAATAATCCAGGGATGTTTTCTATTGGAGATACTCTTTATACTGGTGCTCATCTGGAATATGAGGGCATACCATCCTTTAGTCCTGAAATATTCAGCTGGCTAAGAAATCCAAATCCCTCAGCATTTAAAAACTTTAGAAAGGGTGTTAATGAACTTCGAGAAGAAGGTGCTGTTCAGATTCTTTATGACTTTGATGAGAGTAAAAGAGACCCTATACTCGCAGCTGTTGGTCAATTGCAGTTGGAGGTAGTAACTCACAGATTAAAAAGTGAATATGGTGTAGATGCAAATCTTGAAGCAATGCCATATCAATTGGCTAGATGGATTTCTGATGGATGGCCAGCCATTGAAAAACTAGGCAGAATATTCAACTGTAAAATAGTTAAAGATTGTTGGAATAGGCCAGTTATTCTTTTCAAAAATGAGTGGAATCTAAATCAATTTGTTGAAGACAATAATCAATTAAATTTAAACAAAGTTGCGCCCGTTGTTAGTGGAGTCGAACCAATTGTTTTATAAAGTCTTAATGGATTATAAAATTAGTTAATCTGTTAGTATTGGTAAAAAATTTTGGATTCAAACAGTAATAAAAATAATAACGAAAAATCACCTTATGAAATTTTAGGTGTAAAAGAAGGTGCTGCTTTTGAGGATATTCAGAAGGCTAGAGATATTAAAGTTAAAGAGGCTGGTGAAGATTTAATTTTAAAAGCGAAAATAGAATCTTCCTTTGATCAATTACTCATGGGGAGTTTGAAAGCCAGGCAATCAGGAAATGTAAGCTATGAAGCTGTGAGTGCCTCAAAAAAAGAAAAACAAATTAATCAATTTACCAATAATAATTTCCCACTTCTTTCTAAGATAAAAAATTTAAATAATAACTCTAACAATTCAAGTCAGTATAGTCTGCCAAAAATAACTACCCCCTCATTTGATAATCTTTCAATAAAAATATCTGTTGGGCTATTATTTTTAATTTTGTTATTTATCAGTCCAGACTCTAATAATAGACTTTTACTCTCTATCTCAACATTAATACTTACCTATACTCAAATTAAATCGGGGAAAAGATTTATAGGTTCTCTGGGTTGGAGTGTTACCTTTCTCTCGATAGGATTAATATTTGGTGGATTGCTTGAAAATAATTCTTTCATTCAGGAAGTATCAAACAACTCTTTATCAATACAAAAAATTCAAAGTATTCCGGCCATGGTTATTTTATGGCTAGGCGTAATTTTTTTATGATTGATTTTCTATCATAGATTTAATTTCTTCATAATTTATAAGATATTTATTTTTACAAAATTCACAAACCAACTCTGCTTTGCCATCTTTCTTGAGGATGTCCTCTAACTCGCTCTTATCAAGCATTTTCATCGCATTTAAACTTCTTTGTTTGGAACACTTGCATTTAAAACTCACTTCTTGAGAACGAGCTTTTTCAGAGATTGATTTATCGTCAATATCGGGAAATATATTTCTAATTAACTCAAGAAGATTATCTTTTGACTTAAATAGATCTTCGCTGAAAGAATTAATTTCTTTGCATCTTTCTTCAAGTAGTGAGACTAGCAGAGGGTCAGTATCTTTTTTAGGTAAAACTTGAGCTAATAAGCCACCACTACAAATAACACTTTTATTTTGAATTTTTTCTCCAATAAATACAGCAGAGGGAGTTTGCTCTGAATGATATAAATATGAAGCTAAGTCTTCAGCAATATTTCCATTTACTAATTCAACAGTGCTTGTAAAGGGTTCTCCAAATCCACTATCTCTAATTACATTTAAATATCCTGTACCTAATGCTTTTGTAAAATCAAAAGAATATTTATTATTGCCTATTTTGACTAGGTCTAATTCTAAATTAGGATTCCCTACATAACCCCTAACTTTTCCGTCTCTACCTGCATCAACTAGTAATCCTTTTAAAGGTCCGTCAGATCTAACTCTTAAAGTAACTCTCCCATGCATTATCTTCATCGAGCTTGCTAAAAGCAGTGAAGCACTAAATGCTCTGCCTAAGATACAGGTGGTTAAGTAAGAAAGGCCGTGTCTTTTTTTTGCTTCTAAAGAAGATTCTGTTGTTAAGACCGCAACTAATCTTATTCCTCCATTGGCTGCAGTAGCCCGAACTATCCTATCCTGCATGATTTTCTTTCATAAAATTTTTGATTTTCCCTTTTTCCAAGAATAATATCCTAGAAGGAATTCCCTCAAATAAGGCAGGTTCATGAGTAACAATAATAATTGTATTTTTATTTTTTAAATCAAGAATTAAATTCTTCACATCATTTCTCATTGAATAGTCTAATCCAGCAGTTGGTTCATCAAGTAAAAGAATTGAGGGGTTTCTAAGTAGTTGAACTGCTACAGCTAATCGCCTTTGTTGTCCGCCACTTAGTTGTTCTGGTGGTTGGGTCAGATTAATTTTTTTCAAACCAACTTTATTTAAAACTATTTCTATATTTTTTTCTCTTAAAGATTTATGGCCTATTTTTAATTCTTTCCCAATGGTTGTACCTATAAAGTATCTTTCAGGAAATTGGAATACTACTCCACAAAACCATCTTCTTTGTCTAGAAGATAAAATTTTATTCTTCCAAGTAATTTTTCCTTTTTGTGGATTTGTTAATCCGCTTATTATTTCGAGTAGTGTTGTTTTCCCAGAACCACTATTGCCGCAAATTAAAATGATTTCATTTTCATGAACTTTTAAATTTAAATTGTCTATTATTTTTCTTTCACCAGTTTGGGGTTGATAAGATATTTCTTTTAAATCAAGCATTATTAATTAAGTTATAGGTATGAATTTGAATCTAGTAATAACTTACTTATAATAGCTGTAGATCTAAAAAGATATTAGTCAATATGAATATTATTTTTAGGGAAGTTGATCCTTTTAATTGTTGGATATGGATCAGGTTTTCAGAATCACCAACTCAAGATGAAAAAAATTATTTAGATGGTGTTTTTGATAGTTGGTACGTTTTAGGAAGGTTAGGTGGATTTAATTCTGAAAATTTGCAAACTCATGAAGAGGGTTCCGATCTAAGTTGGATGTCCTATGATAATGACCAAAAAAATGCATCTCTTCCAGCCTTAATGCATAATTTAGGAATTATGGAATATCAAAATCTTTGGGGAAGATGTTGGGTTGATTTTGGAACTTCAGACTCCATTTCAATAGATATATTAATTAATTCTTTGAATGAGATATCAAATAATTATGTAAAAATTGAAGAGTTAATTATTGGGGGTGAAAATAATGATTGGGCAATTGAAGAACATGAAGATTTAGTTTTCAAAGATTAAGTGTTTTAGATGGAAGACTTAACAAGATTAATTATTTCCCATGAAAGAATTGAAAATATTAAGAACAATAATTTAGAACTTTCTAAAGAAGAGGCTCATTATTTAAATAAAGTAATGAGGATAAAAAATGGTAAAGAAATATTTATAGCTAACGGAGAGGGTTCATTATGGAAAGCTATAAAAGTTAAAAATGATTGTTTAGAAATAATTCAATTAAAAAAACCTTACTTATTTCAAGAACAAGAAATTTACTTATTAGGAATAGCTGTTGTTATACCAAAAAGTGGTTTTGAGGATATTTTAAAAATGTGTACTGAAATAGGAATTGATTATATACAGCCATTATTTTCAGAAAGACAGGTAAACAAAAATTTAAATTTTTCTAGAAAACTTTTGAGATGGAATTTAATTATCAATGAAGCTGTTGAGCAAAGTGAGAGATTATGGAAACCATCTATTTTAAATGGAATGGATATTATTGAATGGCTAAAAAGTAGAGATAATCAAGAAAGAGTTTCAATTTCTATAACTAGAGAAGAAACACTATATGACTTAAATCAATGGTTAAGAAAACAACAAGAATTTGGAAATAAAAAAGGAGGTATTTTTTGGAATGTAATTGGTCCTGAAGGAGGTTGGTCCGCTAAAGAAATTGATTTTTTTAAAAAAAATAATATTACCTTTGTTAAGCTTTCCGACACTATCTTGAGAACTTCAACGGCTAGTATTAACGCATCATCAATTCTAAATCAGTGGAGAATTGATTTGAAATTAAAGAATTAGATAAATATGGATTTAATTAGAAATCAATTTTTTATAGGTTTTTGCATTAATTTTATTTTGATTTATATATTTTGCAGGATTCCTTTGATGACGAAAAGTGGTTGGGTAAGTGCAGGCATCTTAGGCACAATTTTGTGGGGATGTTTGTCTTGGCAGGGATGGATGTCAGTTGTAATTTATTTATTATTTGGATCCCTCGTTACCAAAATAGGTTTTAAATTTAAAAAAGCACAAGGAATTGCTGAAAAAAGAGGCGGGAGGAGAGGTCCTGAGAATGTATGGGGCTCAGCAGCTACAGGATTATTTCTTGCCATTATGACCAAATTTAATGCTGCCAATGTAGTGATGTTTAAAGTAGGTTTTGCTGCAAGTTTTGCTGCAAAGTTGGCGGATACTTTTGGTAGCGAAATTGGAAAAAGATTTGGTAAAGACACATACTTAATTACTTCACTTAAAAAGGTGGATAGGGGAACTGAGGGAGGAATAAGTATAGAAGGAACATTAGCTAGTGTTTTGGGATCAATATTTATGGCTTTTATAATGCTTCGTCTATCAATTATTTCTACAAAATATCATTTTATAGTTGTTGTAGTTTCTGGATTCTTGGCAACACTTTCTGAAAGTATTATTGGTGCTAAATTTCAAAACAAATATAAATTAAGTAATGAATTGGTAAATGCTATTCAGACAAGTATTGCTTCTGTTTTTGCTATCTTTGCTCTTATTTTATATTCATATTTTTTAAATTAATAATATTTGGAAAGACCTAGGATTCCTTCCATTTTGTAAGAATCTCCCAGCTTTTAAGTCTTTGGAAAAGCCAGAAATGACCTTCGGAATTTAGATGAATTCCATCATGCGTAATCCAATTTTTACTCCTTTTATCAGAGTACATTTCTCTAAAAGTAGGAAGAAATGGGACATTCTGATTGAGGCATACTTCCTCCATTCTCCTTTCATAAGAATTACAAAAATCATTTGAGTACCATAGACATCCTGCGAACGGCATTTTGCTTTCGTCAACTGGTGTCAAACCAATAACAAATACATTTGTTTGAGAGTTCATTTCATTAATTAGCCTCTCTAATCCATATTCAAATCCATCTATATCTAATTGATGTCTTCCATTTATCTGACCAATTGCTGCAGTGTCGTTAAGACCTACATTTAGTAGGATTGCTTTAGGTTTATTTCTTCTCGTTTCTCCTCTAGATGACCATTCTTTTTCCCATCTAGATGAAACTTTTTCTATCCCATCTCCCCTAACGCCAAGTTGATAAATAACTGGCCCATTTTGGTTATTACCCCAATCTTTTCTAAGCCTCTCACACCATCCACCACCCTCATTATCTCCCCATCCATAAACTGAGCTATCTCCAATTACAACTAGCTGTTTTGGTAAACTAATCACTATAACCGGAAAAAAATAATTACTTGATTTAACAAATTATTCTTACAAATCAAGTTAAACTATTTTTGATTTTACCATTTATTAATTCGCCAACTATTGCGATGGAGCTATAAGCTATCAAAACTATGGTAACTTCTTGCCATGCGAAGGAACTTAGTGATTCTTGCAATTGCCAACCTAGACCAACACTTCCAATAACCCCAACAATTGCAGTTTCTCTAATAATGATGTCAGATCTATAAGCGCAATATGCTAAGTAACTTTTTGCTTGTTGAGAAAATAAACCTAAAAGCCAACTAGTCTTTTTTGAGATTCCTAGAGATTTCATTGCAATATAATTTCTCTTGTCTTGGCTATCTAGATTTGTAAAAAGTAATTTGCTAGTAATACCAGCGTTGTGGAGACCTAATGTTAAAGCTGCTAAAGATACAGAAGGATTATTAAAAGTTAATAGAGTTAGAAGTATTACAGGGGTAGGTATTAAACGTAATAAAAATGCAAAAATTTTTATAAAAATTTTAGAAGTATTGTTGTTAAAAATTCCTATTACTAATGGAGGTAAACTAATTGCGATTCCTGTTGATAAAAGACTTAAAATTATTGTTTCTAATATAAGTTTTAAGAAATCAAATAATCCTAAATCTGAGCTTGATTTAAATAGAGAACTAACGGAATTAAAATTTTCAAAATTATTATTAAAAATAAAATAAAGAAAATATGAAAAAGAAAATAAAATTGTTATGAAAAAAACTGCAATAAAAAAAATAGATAGGATTTTATTTGTAGTATTAAATTTTATTTTTTTGAATATTAATCCAGAAAGAATTATCAAAATTGCTAAGGACCATAAATAAGTCCATAACTCTCTAAAATTCAAAGTTTGGAAAGATAAAAAAATACTGGTACCTATTCCTCCAATCCCAAAAAGTCCTAAAATCACAGTACTTCTTATTGAACACTCTAATCGATATAAACCAAAGTTTTTAAATGTATTTATTATTGGATTCCATATTAAAGTTAGTAAAGAAGAAAATTTAGGTGCATTTATTTGATTTATAGATTCAAAACTTTTGTAGTCAATAGTTTCTAATTGTTCAGCAAAAACTTTTGAATTTACAGCAATATAAGGTATACATATAGCTATTATTCCTATCGAAAAATTTATTCCATATATTTGCATTAATAGTATTCCCCAAACCACTTCGTGTATAGATCTAATTATTGTTAGAAAAAACCTTATTATGCGGTAGAAAAAATTTGGAATATTAAAGATTTTATAAAAAATATTTGAGGAAATTATTCCAAAAATTGCTCCAAAAATAATACTTACTAACCAACTAAAAAAACCAATTAAAATAGTTTCATTTAATCGCTTAATTACGGTAATAATAATTTCATTATCGATCTTGGGATTAAATGCAGAAATTAAGAATTCTTGGAATAATTTAAATCCTCCAAAATGAATATTGTTTATTAATTGATACCCTAGAGGTATGCATACCAAAATTGGAAGAAAAGATAATGAGGTATAGTTTAATTTTAATTTGTTCAACTAATTAATATATTTTCTCTAAATGAATCTTCTTTAAGTTATTTCTTTTGATATTGAAAAAAATTTTACCATCCCTTATTCCAATAACTTTATCGAAATCGTTCAGCAAATCTAATCTATGTAATGCAACTAATGCCGTCTTTGGGGATTTTTTTGTTTTATTTTTATCTACATTTTCTAGCAGAAGGTTTTTAATTGTTGTTATCAATTTGGGATCTAGATTATTAAAAGGCTCATCTGCAAGTAATATATTTGATTCTTGAATTAATGATCTAGCTATAGCCACCCTTTGTTTTTGCCCCCCAGATAGTTTTCTGATTTTTTTGTCGTAAATAGAGTTATGAAGTCTACATAATTTCATATATTTATGCGCCTTCTTAAAAGAACTTATATTTAGTAAATTTTTAAAAGCGAAATAAAAATTGTTTTCCGCTAGTAGTCCACAATTAACATTTTGTTCTGCAGAGAGATCTTCTATTAATCTTAAATCTTGCCATATAGTTGTTATTTTACTTTTCTGCTTTCTATCTAATTCCTCGAAACTTTTATTGAATAATTTAACCTCACCTTGAGTTGGCTTGATAGTGCCATTAAGTACTGATATAAGTGTAGTTTTTCCTGAACCGCTTTTACCTAAAAGTGCAATTTTTTCCCCAGAATTTATTTTTAAATTTATTTTATTTAGGATCAGATCATTTTTGTATTTATAAGATATATTTTCTAATTCTAAGACAGTATTATTCATCTAATTTTATTTAATTTCCTCCCGATTTCCTCTATATTTTTATATTGTTTTGATTCTGCCTTTATAAATCTTTTTGCATTGAACATATCTAATATCTGTTTATGTGATTTTTGCTTTATATCTAAATTTAGAATTACTGATTTAAGTTCTTTTGTAAACCCTTCCCCGAATCTATTTTCAAGATCACCTTGAGCTACCCAATGATAGTCAACATATTCTGGTGTGATCCAGAATAATTCTAAATTACTTGTTCTTTTGGGATTATTTTTAAGATTGTTTTCCCAAACCTGTTTATTTAAAGCTCCAGCATCAAATGCCCCACTATTAACTAAAGCTATAGTGGCATCATGACTCCCACTAAAACCTGCTTTTTTCCCTTTAAAATGTTTAATTTCTACCCCTGCTTGATTTAAAAAATATTCTGGCATTAATCTTCCAGAAGTTGAGTTTTCAGAGCCAAAAGTAAATCTTAAATTCTTTAGTTTTTTAAGTCCTTTAATGTTTGAAATTGAGTTAAGTTCTAAATTTTTGTTTACTATAAAAACACTTTTAAATTCCTTATCGATATCTCTTTGAGCTATGACAATTGAATTAGGTGTTTGTAATCTTGCTTGAACTCCTGATAAACCGCCAAACCAAACTAAATCTAAATCTTTAGTTCTAAATCCAGTTACTGCTGCAACATAATTAATAACAGGAATGTATTTAACTTCTACATCAAGTTGTTTGGATAATTCTTTTGAAAATAAATTAAATCTTTTGTCCAAAACATCTTGGTTTTGATCAGGTATTGCTCCAACTTTTAAAACTTTGGGATTTGAAAATACAGGTGATGAAAAAACAGAAAATAATAGAGATGAACTTAGTAGGAAATTCTTTAAATTAAACATAACTTAGTTAAATTAATAGTATTCAGAGATTGCTTTTTCAAGCCTCTGTAGTCCATCTTTTATTTTAATTTCTGAAGCTGCACAAGATATTCTTATACATTGATCAGCTCCAAAAGCTTTTCCAGGTACAACAACTAATCCGTAATCTTGAAGAGCTTTATTGCAGAAATCAACAGAAGTAATTGAGGAGTTGGGTAATTTTGGAAATGCGTAAAATGCTCCGTTAGGTTCTTCAATATAAATCCCATTTATATTATTAAGGCCCTCATAGAGAAGTCTTCTTCTTTGATCATAATGGCTATTTATCATTGAGAAAAACTCATTATTAATTTTTAAAGCCTCTAAAGCACCTTTTTGAACAAAAGAGCAAACATTACTTGTACTTTGACTTTGTAATGCTGAGGATGCTTTGATTACATCTTTGGGACCTACTAAATAACCTATCCTCCAGCCAGTCATAGCCCATCCTTTCGCAAACCCATTTATTATAAAAATTCTATCTTTTAAGTCATTTGCTAATGAAGATAAACTGTAGTGTTTAAATTCTTTTTTAAGGATTAGTTCGTAAATCTCATCAGAAAGAATATTGATATTTGGATTTTCTCTAGCTAAATCGGCAATTTGTAATAATTCTTCCTTTGACATAACTCTTCCAGTAGGGTTATTAGGAGAATTGATAATTATAAATTTAGTTTTTGAAGAGATTTTAGACTTCAAATCTTCTATATTTATTTTGAATCCATCTTCTGCAGAAGAATTTGTAAAAATTGGCTTCCCACCCGCCAATCTAACCATCTGGGGATAACTTAACCAATATGGAGAAGGAATAATAACTTCGTCTCCAGTATTTAACAAGACTTGGAAAAGATTATATATTGCTTGCTTAGCACCATTTGTGACCATTACATTTTCAAATTCATAATTTAAATCGTTTTGAATTTGAAGTTTATTTGCAATTGCTTTTCGGAGATCTAAATTCCCCGCTGCGGGCCCGTACTTTGTAAATCCATCAAATATAGCTTTACTTGTAGCCTCTATAACTTCTTTTGGGGCATCAAAATCAGGTTCTCCTGCACTTAAATTGCAAATATCTACTCCTTCTGCAGATAATTGATTTGCTTTAGCACTTATCTGCAATGTAAGAGAAGGCTCAATTGAAAGTGCCCGATCAGATAAATTAACTTGACTCATTGACTTATGACTTTTCAAATATGACTTTTAATAATGACAAATGCATAAATTAAGAATAAATAAAACTATCACACTATGGTTTAATTTAGTTCATTTTCTTAATCTATTTTATTTTCATGTTTTGAGTTCTTAAGATAAAAATATTTAAAGTTTTATTTTCGGTGAAAAGGTTAGTAATTGGGAGAGGAAGTGTATTTGCAGATTTGTTAGTAATTGGTGAGGCACCTGGAGCCCAGGAAGATTTAGAAGGAAAACCTTATGTAGGTAAATCTGGTAAGTTATTAAACGAATTATTAATACAAGCTGGAATTGATTATAAGAAGGATGTTTATTTTTGTAATGTAATTAAATGTCGTCCACCAAATAATAGAAAACCCACTGCTAGAGAAATTAATATTCATAAACCTTGGTTATTACAGCAAATAAAGTTAGTCGATCCAAAATTTATATTACTTACTGGTTCTACTGCTATGAGAGCTATTTTAGAAGTTAAAGATCCTATAAGTAATTTAAGAGGTCAATGGATTAAAAAAGATGGGAGAGAAATTATGGTAATTTTTCATCCATCTTATTTGTTGAGATTTCCTTCAAAAGAAATCAATAAACCTTACCATCTAACTTTGAAAGACCTAGAGAATGTAAGTGGTAAACTATATGCCGTATAATTTAGTGAAATCCTTTTTGAATATCAAGAATTTTAATGTCATTAACTCAATCAAAAGAGGTTAATAGTCTCTCCAAAAGATATTCAACTCATATTGAGAGAAGGATAACTAGAACAGTAATGGTGGGTGATATAGCTATTGGAAGTGATTATCCAGTAAGAGTTCAATCGATGATAAATGAAGATACGATGGATGTCGAAAATGCTTACTTAGCTATCAAAAGACTTCATGATGTGGGTTGTGAAATAGTAAGGTTAACTGTCCCTTCCTTAGCACATGCCAAAGCAGTAGGAGATATAAAGGCAAAATTACTAGAAAATAATATCAATACCCCCTTGGTGGCTGATGTTCACCATAATGGTATGAAAATTGCAATGGAAGTTGCAAAACATGTTGATAAAGTAAGAATTAATCCTGGATTGTTTGTTTTTGAAAAATCAGACCCTACAAGAACTGAATATACAGATGAGGAATTTGAAACTATTAAGCAAACAATACTTAAAAGATTTACCCCTTTAGTTGAAGTTTTAAAGGCTGAAAACAAAGCTCTAAGGATTGGAGTTAATCATGGGTCTCTATCTGAGAGGATGCTTTTTACTTATGGAGATACGCCATTAGGAATGACAGAATCTGCGATGGAGTTCGTCAAAATTTGTGATGAGCTTGATTTTCATAACATAATTATTTCTATGAAAGCTTCTAGGGCTCCGGTCATGATGGCAGCTTACAGAATGATTGCAGATAGGCTTGACTCAGAAGGATATAACTATCCCTTACATTTAGGAGTGACCGAAGCTGGTGATGGTGATTATGGAAGGATTAAAAGTACTGCTGGAATTGGAACGCTTTTAGCAGAGGGATTAGGAGATACCATCAGGGTTTCCTTAACAGAAGCTCCAGAAAAGGAAATACCAGTGTGCTATTCAATTTTGCAATCTTTAGGATTAAGAAAAACAATGGTTGAATACATCAGTTGCCCTAGTTGTGGTAGAACACTTTTCAATCTAGAAGAAGTTGTAGATAAAGTTAGGAACGCCACCTCACATTTAACGGGTCTAGATATAGCAATAATGGGATGTATTGTTAATGGGCCAGGAGAAATGGCAGATGCTGATTATGGTTATGTTGGAAAAGGTAAAGGAACTATTGCCTTATATAGAAGGAAAGAAGAGATAAAAAGAGTACCTGAAGATGAGGGGGTTAATGCTTTAATCCAACTTATTAAGGATGATGGGAAGTGGATTGATCCTTAAGGATTTGTCAAATTTTTGAATTATAAATAAATTCTTTTTATAATAAAAAATATCGAATTATTTGAAGATAAGAAAATTGCTTAAAAAAAAATATATATTTCTGTTTGCGACATCCTTTTCTGGGTTATTTTTAAATAATTTTGCAGAGGCAACAGTTTTAAATAATAGTTATAAAGAAGTAATTGATCATGTTTGGCAAATTGTATATAGAGATTTTCTTGATTCAAGCGGCAAATTTCAAAAGTCCAATTGGATTAATCTAAGAAAAGAAGTTTTATCAAAAACATATTCAGACAGCAATGAAGCATATGATGCGATTAGAGATATGCTTTCTAATTTAGATGATTCTTATACAAGATTTTTAGAACCTAAGGAATTTAATCAAATGAGAATCGATACCTCTGGTGAATTAACTGGAGTTGGTATCCAAATAGTTAAAGATAAAGAATCTGATGATTTAATAATTATTTCTCCCATAGAGGGCACCCCTGCATTTGATGCTGGAATTAAAGCTAGAGATAAAATATTATCCATAGATGATATTTCTACTGAAGGTATGAATATTGAGGATGCCGTGAAATTAATAAGAGGACAAAGAGGTACTAAAGTAAAGCTTGAAATTCTTAGAGGTTCTCAATCCTTTTTTAAGACTTTATCAAGAGAAAAAATTGAAATAAAATCTGTATCAAGTAAAGTCAATCAAACCAAAAATGGCTTATCAATTGGCTATGTAAGAATTAAACAATTTAATGCAAATGCATCCAAAGAAACTAGAGATGCTATTAAGGATTTAGAAACAAAAAAAGTCGCAGGATATGTTCTTGACTTGAGAAGTAATCCAGGAGGTTTATTAGAATCAAGCATTGATATCTCAAGGCACTTCATTAACAAAGGAGTAATAGTAAGTACAGTAAGTAAAGATGGTTTAAAAGAAACAAAAAAAGGAAACGGTCAAGCTCTAACAAAAAAGCCCTTAGTTGTCTTAGTTAATGAGGGTTCTGCTAGTGCTAGTGAAATAGTTTCTGGTGCAATAAAAGATAACAAAAGAGGAAAATTAGTTGGGAAGAAAACGTTTGGTAAAGGTCTAGTTCAATCCATGAGAACTTTAGTTGATGGTTCAGGTCTAACTGTTACAGTCGCTAAGTATTTAACTCCGAACGGCACTGATATAAACAAATCTGGAATTATTCCAGACATAGAAGTAAGAATGAATATAAACCCTATACTTCAAAGAGAGATAGGAACTAGAAAAGATAAACAATATAGAGCTGGTGAAAAAGAGCTAATAAATATAATTAATAGAAAGAATCAGATAAGCGAATTTAAGCCCGACACCACAAACCTTAATGCATTCCTAAAAATTAATAAGGAAGATAAAGTATTTTCATTAAATTAATTACTCATATCCAGCATTCTCTTTATTGGCACATAGGCTCTTCTTATTATTTCTGGGTCTAGTTCGATAGACGGGGAATTATTTTTCAAACAATCAAGAATTTTTTCTAAAGTATTTAATTTCATATATGGACACTCGTTACATTTACAACCTTCTACATCTGGGACTTCAATAAAAATTTTATTAGGTTCTTTCTTTTTCATTTGATGAATTATTCCAGGTTCAGTTAGTACCATGTAAGTTTTAGATGGATCTTTACTTACGAAATCAAGCAGCTTACTTGTTGATCCAATAAAGTCTGAGAGAATTAGTAAATTTTGACTACATTCAGGATGAGCAATTACTTTTGATCCTGGATTTTGATATTTTAATTTTAGAAGTGCTTCTTCACTAAATGATTCATGAACAATGCAGCTGCCAGGCCATAATTTAAGATCTCTTCCTGAATTTTTCTGTACCCATCTCCCAAGGTTCTGATCTGGCGCAAATATTATCTTTTTATCTTCAGGTATCTTTTTAATTAATGAGACTGCATTACTGCTTGTACATATCAGATCACTTTGAGCTTTTACTTCTGCAGTGCAATTTATATAACTTACGACATAGTGATCTGGATTTTCTTCCCTGAATTTTTGAAATTTATCTGAAGGACAATCGTCTGCTAATGAGCATCCTGCGTCAATATCTGGTAATAGGACTGTTTTATTAGGGCTAAGTATTTTTGCGGTTTCGGCCATAAAGTGCACACCGCAAAAAATTATTATATCTGCGTCATTATTTGCAGCTTTCCTAGATAGATCTAATGAATCGCCAATAAAATCTGCAATTTCCTGAATCTCTGGAGCTTGATAATAGTGCGCAAGAATAATTGCATTAGCTTTTTTGCAACGCTCCTTTATTTCAGAAATCAAATCCTCTTCGTTTTGAACTGATTTCTGTTTTGCAGTAGAAGTTATACTGGTCAGGATTTAGAATATCTCTAAATAGATTATATGCCTTTAAACAGAAAAAATTCTGACAAATTTAAAAATTGCTATTGTTGGTGACTGTCATGGTCAATGGTCTGAATTAGACTTGAAAGTTTTATCGATTATCAAACCAAATATTGTTTTATTTGTTGGTGATATTTCTGATGGGAGTGTCAAAATAATTAAAAAAATCAATGAGATCAAAATTCCTACTTTTGTGATTTTAGGAAATCATGATAGAGGGAAAGATTCTACAGGCGAAACTCTCTCAAAGCAGATACGTGTTCTTGGTGAAAAATATTGTGCATGGGATTTGAAAGTTTTTAATAATCAAATAAATTTATTGTCTGCTAGACCATGTAGTTCTGGCGGCGGCTATTATCTTTCAAAAGAAGTTAAAGGCGTTTATGGACCTATAACCGAACAAGATTCAATAAATAAAATTATCAAATGTTCAGAAGAGACTGTTGAAGAAATACCTCTAATAATTATGTCTCATGCTGGTCCTTCGGGTTTAGGTTCAGAACCTAAAAGCATTTGTGGGAAAGACTGGAAATTACCCTCTTTAGATTGGGGAGATAGAGATTTGTCTGCTGCTATTTCTCAAATACAAAAGAGAAGAAAAGTTGATCTTGTAATTTTTGGTCATATGCACAACCGGCTTAAAAGAAATCTTGGTTTAAGAGAGATGTTTAAAATTGATAGCAAAGGAACAATTTATTTCAACACTGCTGTAGTACCAAGATATAAAACTGATGAAGATGGAAAATTGCTAATTAACTTTTCATGGATTGAGTTTGAAAATAAGGAATTAAGGCATGTTTCTCATCGATGGTATTCAGAGTCTGGTGAAATTCGTGAAGAAGATAAATTTTTTTAGGATTAAATATCTCTGATCATATTTTAAGTATTTTTGGGCTTTTCATATCTTGAAAATAATGTTTGAGATAAGATATAACCCGCAATTCCTGCGGCTGTAAAAGCTAAACCATTTTTAAATAAAGGTAATAAATCATTTGTTCTGGATATTATCGGTGCCAAACCAAAAATTCCAAATAACATTCCCCATAAAGGAGAAAGAAGAGCTAAAAATCCAATTGATATGACTTGACCTTCTTTTCTTGGGGCAGATGCAAAACCTGCTACTAAACCTCCAAGAATCGATGTACATAAAGTCCATATATATTGCTCTTTGGGTAGGCCAGGGACAACTTGGCATCCTCCTCTTTCGAGGCAAATCTTTACTGAATCAATTGCATCTAATACTGCACCATCCTCACCGTGATCTTTAACATAGTATTGGTTGCCAAATCTTGTTTGAAGTTCAACCCAAAATAACCTTGGCATAAAATTAAAATAAGCCTCTCCGACGTTAAAGTTCAGCAAATTTCCCCCTCTAGGATCCGCAACTATCAACAAACTTGTCTCATCTAAATCCCAATAGTCCTTTATTGCACTACCAGGAGAACTTTCAAACTGAGATAAATATTTAATTTTCCACCCACTTTCAATTTCTAGATTGTTGAGCTTTTCCTCTAAAGATTTTTTCTGATTAGGGCTTAATGTTTTAGCTAAATCAATTACTGGTGTTTTTTCTTCTGGTAAGAGATTTGGATTATTTATAGCGAAAACGGGTTTATGTGAAATTAAAACTAATATAGATAGAAATATTCCTAATAAATAGTTAATCTTTGAAGGCATAAATAAGTTTTGTCTCTTTATATTTTCGCCGATGAATAGCTTACCCGCGAATAATCCAGATTGGTTAGTAAAAAAAATAATAAAAATGGGTGGGACTATAAGTTTTTATGACTTTATGAATTTTGCATTAAATGATCCTATTAATGGTTATTACGGCAGCGGTAAAGCTGAGTTAGGCGTTCGAGGAGATTTTGTCACATCACCATCTTTATCTGATGATTTTGCTTTTTTAGTTGGTAAACAAATAGAAGATTGGTTGATTCAGTTCAAAAGTAGTTTTTTATCTAATGAGACATTATCTGTAACTGAATTTGGAGCTGGAGATGGAAGCTTTATGAGTGGATTAATTAAATATTTTTTAGAAAACAGCAAGAATTTTTTAGAAGGAGTTTCTTTTGTAATTATTGAACCTAATGAAGGGATGGTAGAAAAACAAAAAAATAAATTGGAGGAATTTTTAAACTTAGGTATTGATATTTTATGGAAAGGTTTGGAAGAAGTAGAGGAAAATAATATAAATGGAATAGTTCTTGCAAATGAGGTTTTAGATGCTTTGCCAGTAGAGAGAATAACCTTCTCAAAAGGAAAATTACTTCGACAAGCAGTTTCTATAGACAAAAAATCTCATAAATTATTTTTTGATGAAATGCCAATTACAAGTGAATTGGAAAAAAGTATTGAACTTGCTAAAAGTGAGTTGGGAATTACTATTCCGCCTGAAGATGCTCTTGAAGGATGGACAACCGAATGGCATGTAGATAACTCAAAATGGTTAGAAGCTATTTATGGAAAAATTAATAATGGTATTTTATTGATAATTGATTACGCTAAAGAAGCTAAAAAATACTATAACTCTAAGAATTCTGATGGGACGATAGTTTCTTATGAAAATCAAAAAATGATGAATAATGTCCTAGATTCTCCTGGAAATTGCGATTTAACATCTCATGTGTGCATAGAAACTTTAATTAATGATGCTGAGACTCTTGGATTTAATACTGTTGGAATAACTAAACAAGGAGAGGCTTTGTTGGCACTTGGATTGGCAGAGAGACTTTATGGGATTCAGAAAGAATTTAAGGAGGATTTATCAAATGCCCTTTTAAGAAGAGAGGCATTACTTAGACTCGTTGATCCTGTTTGTTTAGGTGATTTTAAGTGGTTTGTTTTTAAAAAGTTTAATGAGAAGAAAATGAATATAAATTCAACCTGTTTGCGTTAAGAAAAAAACTTTAAAAATAATGAATCTTCTACGTCATCATATATATCAACAGCACCAATTTCTTTCGGTAATATAAATCTCATTTTGCCATCACGAACTTTTTTATCGCCCATAAGTATTGTTAGAACGTCTTCTTTATTTATTTTGGGGATCTCGGTAGGAAGATCATAACTCTCTAAGAGAATTCGCTGTCTCTCTAATTCTTCTTTAGACCATAACCCTTTTTCAATTGCTATTTTCCCCGCAATATTCATACCAATTGATATTGCCTCACCATGCAGAAATTTGCCGTATCCACATAAATTTTCAATAACGTGACCAAAAGAATGACCATAATTCAATATTGCTCTAACACCATTTTCATGTTCGTCTTGAGAAACAATATGAGACTTTGTTTTAATTGAACTATTAATTATTTTAATTAGATATTCATTCTTGAGATTTATAAGTTCATTCTTGTTTTTTTCAATTTCTAAGTATTCGAAAAGTTCTTTATCTCTTATTACTCCGTATTTTATTACTTCGGCCATGCCTGCATTAAATTCTCTTTTGGGCAAACTTTTTAAAGTTTCTGGATCAATAAAAACTGCTTTAGGTTGATTGAAAGCTCCAATTAAATTCTTACCTTTTGGATGATTTACTCCTGTTTTTCCTCCCACAGATGAATCAACCATTGATAATAATGTTGTTGGAATCTGAATATATTCGATACCTCTCAGCCAAGTAGCAGCTGCAAAACCACTTACATCTCCAACAATTCCTCCTCCAAGGGCAATAATTATTGAATTTCTATCTAAGCCAAATTCAAATGCTACATCATATATTTCACTTAAGGTTTTTAAGTTTTTATATGATTCTCCAGCCTTGATAAGGAACATTTTGGCCTGAAATTTATTATCTTTTAAATTATTTAAGAATTTTTCTCCATACAAATTTGATATTTCTTCATTTGAAATCACAAGTATTTTTCTATTCTTTGTTATTCCAATTTTTAAAAGTTCTTCGCTGATATTATTCAGTATCCCTGCTTCTAGAGTTACTTCGTATGACTTATCACCTAATGGGACTAATATTTTTCTCTTATTCACAATTGATTACCTAGTTAAAATTTATAAATATTTGGTATTAAATACTTTATATATTAGCAAAATCTAAGCTCTAGATCCTTAAAAATTCAGTTGTTAAGAATTAGAAATGGTAATAAAATCATGCTATGAGTTTTAAAAAAAATATAAACGATATTAAGAAAAATTATTCCCTAGGAATAATTGGAGGTGGTCAACTGGCTTTGATGTTAACCGAGGCAGCAAAAAAAAGAGATTTAGAAGTATGTGTGCAAACAAAATCTTGTGATGATCCTGCTGGTTCAAAAGCAGATCATGTCATAGAAGCTGATCCTTTAAAGATAAGAGGTAATAAATCATTAATTAATGAGTGTGAAAAAATAATTTTTGAAAATGAATGGATAAAAATTGATAAATTAAATTTAATTGGCAATAACGATATTTTTGTTCCAAGCCTTAATGCAATTAAGCCATTAGTAGATAGGTTTTCTCAAAAAAAATTAATAGATAGAATGAATATTCCCTGTCCAAAATGGATAAGTATTGAAGATTTTAAAAATCTCTCGGATGAGGAAATCAATAATTGGACTTTTCCTCTAATGGCAAAATCAAATAAAGGTGGATATGACGGTAAAGGGAACAAAAAAATAAAGACAAAAGAAGATTTAGATTCTTTTTTAACAGAGAATAATTCTGATGAATGGTTAATAGAAGAATGGATAGAGTATGAAAAAGAACTGGCTCTTGTTGGTTCGAGAGATAGGACCGGTAAGATAAGATTCTTTCCAATAGTTGAGACGTTCCAATCAAACCATGTTTGTGATTGGGTTCTTGCACCTGGAACAAATGAATATGATTTGAACTTATTTGCAATAAATATTTTCTCTTCAATAGTCAATGAACTTAATTACGTTGGAGTTTTAGCTATTGAATTCTTCTATGGAGATAATGGTCTTTTAATTAATGAAATAGCTCCTAGAACACATAACTCAGCTCATTTCTCTATTGAAGCTTGCACTTCAAGTCAGTTTGATCAATATGTTTGCATTTCTTCTGGGATAATGCCACCTGAAATTAAAATGAACTGTGAAGGTGCAATTATGATAAATCTACTGGGGTTAAAAAAGAATTTCCCAATCTCAATGGAAACCAGAATTAAAATGTTATCTGAAATTGAGGGTTCTAATATTCATTGTTATGGCAAATCTCGCGAAATTCTGGGAAGAAAAATGGCTCACATCACATTTTTATTAAATGGTAAAACGCATTCAGAAAGATATGATGAAGCTCAAATTTTATTAACTATGGTAAGAGACATTTGGCCATCTCCAAATGCATAAAAAAATAAGTTAGAGTTAGATTACTGGATCTTTGGTTAAGTTCTTCTTTATGTGCTCTGATCTGACTCTCTTTCGACATGAGGAGACTGTCGTGATGCGGTAGTAAACCGATCTTGTAATCGGAAACGAAAGCCCACTTTGAATCCTCTTCTGGCATTTCCAGGTCGATGCAGCAGAGAACTGACGGGGATCCGGTGTTACCTATCAAAATGCTTGCTAAAACAGGCTTTTGGTGGGTATTTTATTTTTTTGGAATAACTGAGCTGTTTTTATTCTCTATCAGTGTAAATAATTTATTTGCCAAAATACTTGACGATCCATTTCTAATGTATTTATATTAATAGTACACATGTATTACTAAGTAATGACTTTAGGAGGAGCTAATGTTTGGACTAATTTTTCTTACGGTTATCGTAATGAGTCCCCAAGTGGTTGGTTGCTTAGCCCAGACCGCAGCAGATTAATTTTATTTATAAGGAATAAAAAATCTCCAAGAAATAGTATGAGAATTTTTGCTCATACATATTATGCAAATGATCTTGGTGAGCCAATGGCAATTAAATCATCAACTCAAATGTATTTGGATAATGCTTGGGATAAATGGCATGACCTTCAATTAGAAGGTTGGACTTTTGAAGAACTTGAATTACCTGAATCTGTATGACTAACTTAAATCCAATCAAAAAGAAATTATCAAAAGTAGATAGAAAGATATCTATGCAAGACCCATCAAAATTATTAGCAGAATTTTTTAATGGTGTTGTCATTGAACTTGATGAAGAATATAAATATGACTCATAAAGAATTGATAGATCAAGTTTCCGCAAATTTATTTAAACAAAGTGGAAAGTTAGAAAGCAGAAGATCTTGGTTGGCAATGAGAAATTATCTTGAACAATTAGATACCGAACAACTTAAATCCATGCTTAAGGACCACGGATGATTTAAAAACTTTATTTAGTTTTTATTTTTTTCTTAATTCTCAGAAAACCGTAAGTTGCAAAGCCAACCAAAAACATATCCAAGTAAATATGCCAAGTAGGAAAAATCTGGTGTATTAATTCCATTAACGTTTTATTGCCACTTGCCAATAAGGATAATCTAAATTTGATTTTTCTCTAATCAATTGTAATTTTCTAGAATTTATTTTTACTACTATTCCATCTGTTGGATATTTACTAAAAAGCTTCCCTTCTAGCCATTGTTTTCTAAATACTTCAACTTGGCTCGTAAAGTTGCATGAAATATCCTGAGGGATCGTGAAGCCAAGCTTTGAAAGACTCTTTTTGGACTCATATTGGTTAAGTGTTGAATTAAGTATTTGAAATGCGCAGAAGCTAAGACTTTCAGAAAATCCTTCTTTAGCTCTTAGAAATCCAGAAGCGATTCTCTGGGAGATATTTGGACTTTGGTTGGGTGCATATAATTCACCTCTAACTTGAAGAACTCCTCGTAAAGGGAGATTATTGGGAATGTCTTGGACTTTAATAAGTTTACTAGTAACGTCTGCCCCTTTTCTTGAAATTGCTTTCTCCAAGGTTCCATCCCTATATTGCAAAGCAACAGCACAACCATCAATTTTTGGTTCAATTAATAATCTGGTATCTACTAATAATCCTTTCAAAAATTCATCTATTGAATCCTTTTCTAATGAAGGTAAAACTAGTTTATTTTTCTTTTTAAAGTAATCACAATTAGGGTTTGTTCTTAATAAATTTTTTTCAAGTTGGTCGAACTGCTTATCAGAGATTAAAGCATTACCATTTCTATAATTATCGTCATACCATTCAATTCGTTCTTCTAAATAAGTCTTCATTTAATACGATGGCTTAAGTTTTTGGCTAGGTATCCAACTTGGTTTATCTATAATCCATTTTTCTCTATCTTCATATTTAACAGTCCATAAAAGAAATGAAGAAATTTCTTTTAGAGTTATGCCAACCAAATATCTTGTTTTTGGACTTATTGATATAAATCCAAATAATAATATTAATAAAATAAGTTTAAACATACCTTTAATCATTTAAAAACTCAGCGTAATTTTTGCGAACTTTTTAATTAATGCAATTCTTATAACCTTCAATCTTTGCTAGTTCATCAATATTCAAACCTGTTTCTTCTAGTAAAGTTTCTCCTATATCGTCCTTATTAAATTTAGTTAAAGCTCCTTTAGTAGAGTACTTAATACATTGGTTTTTGTATTTTGCTTCTTTGACAACAGGAGATAAATAAAAACCAAACAAGATGATAAAAGCTCCATAGGTTACAACTTTTCTATGGTTTTTCCACCATTCATAAAATTTATTGGACACGAAAAATAAATAACTATTTTCTATTTTAAATTGACTGTCAACAAATTACTTTAGAAATTTAAGGATTGGTTAATTTATTGTTTTTTCATTAATAGATTTAACCCAAGAATAATATCTTGATTTTCTAATCCTTTGCTCTTTCGAGACTAATCTATCCGCAGATTCTAGGGGTGATTCTCCTTTCTCAACTTTTGTTGTAATAGAAATACCAAAACCTTTTGCTTCAATTTTTGCAATGCCACCCTCTAAAAAAAATAAAAAAGACCAACCTTTGTTCCATCCTAAATAGAAGGGATTTCGATACATTGCATTCTTTTGGAGATACTCTTTAAATGATATTTTCCTTTTCAAGGAGTTACTTGTATTCACTATTACCAAATAAGAAGTTTATGGCTGATTATTTCTGGAAAGTAATTTTAGTATTTAAATAATTACCAGAGGAATACTTGACGTCTACGAGTAGTACATTTATATTAATAGTACAACTGTATTATCTTCATGACTTCAGGAGTCGCTAATGTTCGGACTTATTTTTATCGTGGCAGCCTTATTGACCCCCCAACTGGCTGGTTGTTTAACAAAAAAAGTGGTTTATTAATTTTTTTTGAGAGTTATAAGAAATCTGTATCTAATAACTTAAAAGTATATACTCATCTTTTCTATGCAAATGAATTAGGTGAACCAGCCCAAATTAAAAATTCAAGACTTCATTCTATTGAGTGTGCTTGTGAAACATGGAATGAATTAATTTCAGGAGGTTGGCAAATTGTTACTAATAAATTCCAGTAATCATGATCAAGGTAAATCCGTCAAAATGGGAATATCTAAAAGAATCTACCCTAAAACGAAAACGAACAAAGATTTGTATTACTTGCAATCACTTTCGCTACAGCACTACAGAAACTTTTGCTACTATCTTGATCTGTCCAAAATACGAAAAACGCATACCACAGGGTGATCATTTACTTAAAGGCTGTGAGTATTGGCAAAAAAATAGGACGATATTTTCCCCTGAAGCATCTTAATTATTCTCTAATTAAACTTCTCTAGGTAGAGATATTTAATTATGTAAACAAAGCATTATTTTATACAACTTAAAAAATTCTTTTTAAGTAATTTTGAAGCATGATTCAATTCTACTTTTCCATATTTTTATTAGTTGTGCTTACATTTTTTGCACTTTTATTAGATGCACCAGAATTGGCTTCTTTAATTCAAACATTTTAGAAAATAATAAATCAGCATTTTTACTGATTTACTTTCTTAATAAGTAAGGCGTAGGTTTAACTTGTTGAATAGGAGGGATCTAATGATTGACAGTCCACCAGAGGAGTTAAATTATAAAATTTAAATCTAGATAAAACTAATGCTAAATCTGGAATGAATCTTCTATTTGAGATTCATTCCTTTTTAATTTCTTTCTAAAAAATGTAAATTATAAATATTAAATTTTTAAAGTAAAAAATCTGTTCATATTAAAATGATTTGAGGCCTAAGTCTCTTCTTAGATAGTGGCTAACTTTACCTGAATCCAAAACCAGTTTTTTGTTCTTCTTTTTCTTCCCATTCATTAATAATTAGTTTTAGTAAACTTTTAAGTTCTGAATTCGAAGCATCAGTATCTTTTTGAAGATTTATACAAATGTTTTTTATTTCCTCAAAAGCATTATCAATTAATATTGTTTTTTGATCTGGATTAGCCATAGAATTTTAAAATGCTCCATTACAGTTGAACCCACTGCAGTTAATAACCCTGAAAATATTCATTACAAAGTTGTGGAATCTTTCATCATAAAAAAATGCCCAGGTTGTAAATATAGCAAAACCAGAGACAGCAAAAGCAGCATATTGAAGCCAATGTATTCCATAGCTGTCTAATCCATTTTTATCAAAATCAGAATTACTCAATTGCTTTTTTACTTATAATAAAAATTTTTTTTTTAAAAGGAGAGTTTGTTTTGAACGAGAGATTTATTTTTTTCTTTAAGACCTTAATGTATTGATAGTTTAAATAAAACCAGGTATTATCCACCCAAAAAAACCGTAGTTTATTATCAAAGCTAAAAAACCAATCATAGCTAATCTCCCATTTGTTATTTCGGCATTTTTCCAAAATTTACCCATATAGTTTTTAATTTTTTTCGAATTTTTATCTATCAAATAATTTGGTTCTAAAGGTTCCTGCAACCTTTTGATGGCGTATAAAGAGAATTGAATTGTAATTGCGATGATAACAACTATAAAACTAGTAAGAGCATCCATTTTTAGATTTCATATGTGATCAATTAGTAAGCCAAAGAGTAAATGACATTTGTATGTATCAAACATTTCCTCATTTCTGCTTTATTAACAGAGGAAATCTTAACTTGAATTATTAAAGAATGTAACATATTTTAAAAAAATTAGTATGAATTCTTACTTTTTCTTTGGATTTCACATTTTTAAGTAC
>NZ_JAKVCI010000015.1:0-52121 GCF_022447305.1 Prochlorococcus sp. ALOHA_ZT_50
GGTTTTATTTAAACTATCAATACATTAAGGTCTTAAAGAAAAAAATAAATCTCTCGTTCAAAACAAACTCTCCTTTTTAAAAAAAAATTTTTATTATAAATAAAAAAACATTTGAGTAATTCTGATTTTGATAAAAATGGTATAGACAGCTATGGATTACATTGGCTTCAATACGCTGCGTTTGTTATAAGTGCATCTGCTATTTATTTTGGCCAATTAACTTAAACTTCCAATGACTTTTATTGCCTTTTGATTATTCATATGTTTTTGAGGAGTTTTCGAGTAATCTATTTAATTCCAAGAGTTCTTCTTTACTAAGTTCTCTATATTTTCCTGTTGGCACGTCTAACTTAATATTCATAATTCTTACACGCTTTAATGATCGTACTCTATATCCTAAGGCCTCACACATTCTTCTAATCTGACGGTTAAGTCCCTGTGTGAGTATTATTTTAAAATTTCTTGGACCCAATTGTTTTACGAAACAATTTTTAGTTATTGTGTCTAATATTTCAACTCCATTACTCATACTTTGAATAAAGTCGCTATTAATAGGACGATTAACTTTTACAATATATTCTTTTTCATGATTATTTCTTGCTCTGAGTATTTTATTTACGATATCTCCATCATTAGTTAAGAAAATCAATCCCTCACTGAGCTTATCTAATCTTCCGATGGGGAAAATTCTTTTAGGATATTTAATGAAATCTATTACATTATTGGGTTCTACTTTTCTATCTGTTGTGCAAACAATTCCTACAGGTTTATTAAAGGCTAAGTATATGTTTTTTTGTCTCTTTGATTTTTCTATTCTTTGACCTTTAACTTCAACTTGGTCACTATCTTCTACTTTAGTTCCAATTTCTGGAATTTTGCCATTAATGGTTACCTTTCCTTCTAGGATTAATCTATCTGCTTCTCTTCTAGAACAATAACCGACTTCACTTAAATATTTATTTATTCTGGTAGCCATTTTGGATGTTTCATTTTTATCTGCACTAAAAAAATAATTTACTAATCTCCTAATATTTTAGATCGGATGTCAATTTTAGTTAATATTCTCATTATTGAATTTCAGATTATTTTCATCAGTAATTTATACCGCACAGATCTAACTCTCTTTTTAATTCCAATTTTTTTCAATTTTCCTCCATCCCTTAGAAAGTAATCTTTCATAAATTTCTCTAGCTAAATCTATTTCAACAGAAACTGTATTTGTCATTACTGGTGGTTTGTTTCCTAATCCCCCCACTATTTTTCCAGTATCTATAAACATATACTCAAAAACTCCATCAATACTCTTATCGTTTTTCATAAATCTTTTAACTTCTGACCTATTTGAATTAATCAACCAATAAGATTTAGCCATTAATCTAACCTTGGAATTAGTAAGCGTTCCATTTAAAACAAACTCATTTGATCAGTTTCTTTTTTCTTTACATCCTCTACTAGCCAACCATCAGGGGACCAACTCATCATGATTGCAAATAATCCTCTTAATTCATCTGCATCTTTAACTTGCTCTGTCCATTGTTCCTCATATCCATTAGGAACGATCACAGGCATGCGGTGATGTAAAGGTTTAATTAAATCATTTGGTTCAGTTGTTAAAACGCAGCAACTCTCAAGTTCTGCTCCATCTGGTGAGGTCCACTTACTCCAAATTCCTCCCAACCAAAAAGTCTCATAATTCGCTTTTCGAACACGATATTTTTTTTCAAAAAAACCGCTCGCAGGTATTAGGCACCTTTTATGTTTCCAACTTCCACTAAATAATTTTTTTTCTTCTACGGTTTCTGATCTTGCATTAAATGGTCTTGGTCTCTCTTTATCAAATGGGTCTTTCGCCCAAGGGGAAATAAAGCCCCATGTCATAAAAGTAGTTTTAATTCTTCCTTCGTTTTTAATTACAAGCACAGGATCATTAGGTCTTATTAGATTTTGAGTCTCGTATTTAGAATCAAGTCCACTTGGATAGTCTTGTTTCAAAACCTTTGGCAACTTCTCAAATTTAGTTTTCAGCTCAAATCTTCCGCACATTGATTTTTAAAATATTTTTAAAACTCACTTAAAAAAAACAGTAAATTTACCTTATTTTAGATCTACTTTCAGTTTTCTCAAATAAAAAACAAATTTTTTATGGTAGAAAGTTTTTATCTAAATAATTAAAAGAAAATATAGATATTGAAAAGCTTCCTCAAATTTAATTTGAATGTTTCAAACTTGAGTTATGACAGATCCTATTCTTTATTTATCTATGTTATTGGGACTTGGAGGAGTTTATGTATTAATCTCTTCCTTCCATGATGATGACGATGGTGATGATGATGGAGAAAAATATATTTATAATCTCGAACAAACTTATTTAGCAAGATAGTTGATTTGTTTATAAAAACATTATCAACAAAAAGTTACTTTCAAAAAATAAGTTTCCACTGAAAATAGTTTTGTGGGAGTAACGGAAATATTGACTTTCTTTTAAAAATACACTTGATCATTATATTTATTTTTAAATTAGGTTGTTGGTCCTCTATCCGTATATGTTTGTGCCTTAAACCGTACATTTTTATTAGTCGATTAATAAGCATGCCTAGTTAGAACTTAGTGGTAACAAAGATAAATTAAATGCCTTCAACACCAATAAAATCTTGTAATAAATATGTGTTGAGTTACAAAGATTCAACAAATAAGACACATGAAGTTGGCTTCTACGCGCGCGATGCATACGATTGCCTAATGCTTGCGAGAGAATTCAACACTTACGTACATGACAATCCAGGATCTGTAATCAGAATCCAACAAAAATTTTGAGGAAATTAATTATGAATTTAAAAAGATCACCATTCGCAATTCAAGATAAAAATGCAAGAGATCTTGATAATGCAAAAGATTATCCAACAATTGCAGATTTAATGAGAGAACAGAAAGTTCCACAAGATTACGCAAATACAGTTCACCATCGTAGAGATTTAGACTCTCTCGGTTAGTTTACGAGAATGGCTATTTACTAATTTTTAAAATTAACGATTATGATAAATCCGATTTCTGATTCATTCATAAGATAATATTTTCTTCCTCAAGTTTTTTTTTAAGCTCTATAGGCATATATGCAATATCTTTTTTTATTGCATTAATGGCATCTCTATACTTTTCAGGTTCAGCTAAAAGCATTTTTATTAAATTGTATTGACTTTCAATTTCTTCAGAAGAAAATTTTCCCATAAAAAAATGTACTACCCTTTTATATTAAATCAACAGTCAAACACACAAAAGATTAACTATTAGTTAGAGGCTGCTGCAATTTCTTTATGGACGGAAAGAAATTCTTTATCCGTTAGAACTGGTGTAACTTCAATTTCTACGCCAAAATTATCGACCCAGATACTACTCCATTTCCAAATGTTCTGATGGTTTGAAGATTCAACTATTGCCCAACCATTAGCTCCCTCAGGATTTACTACTCGATTAAGAACTTTAAACCCATCAAATTCATCACCTTCGCATCCTCCTTCAACAAAACCCGCAAAAGCTTCGGCCCCTTGCATATGACTTTCTTGATCTGGAAATTGCCAGTGTACGATGTAAGTTTGCATGAATAAAATTATTTTTTTAATTATTAATTATCGAATTTAAAAATTAAATAAAAAGTCTTTAAACACTAATTAAAAAGGGCTTAAGCCTAAAAGGAAAAATAGCAAAAAAAAAGACTCTTACGAGCCTAGGTGATGGGGACTCCTATAATGACAAATTAAACAGAAACAAACAACCCCATCAATAGGTAATTTTAAATACTTACAAACACCATATGTAGTGCTAAGATTTTAAAAAGGCTGGGTGATGGGGATTATCCCGCTTTTTGATTGGGGCGAAGCTAACGCCCTTTTTTTATGGAAAAATTTACTTTAATCAATAAAGCCAGATCGAGGATTAAAGTATTTGAACCTTTTGAAGATAGTTCTAAGAACTCTTCTATGATTAATGCAATTTTAATCTCTTATGGTTGCGTTTTTAAGCGATCAAGTAAGCCAGTTATGAAAGGCTCTAGGGTTGAATCTATCGAAGAAGCGAGAAACGAATATAAAAAACTTTTAGAGGAAGGGTGGGAAAAAACTTATAGATTCAATAGTTTTTTAAAAAAAAAATGGTGAATAGGTACTTTACCTAAAATTTGACATTATTAAAAATTAATTGCTAGATAAGCTTCAGAATGGAAGATTGAACATGAAAAATGACATTTATTCAAATATTAAAGATTCAGATGCTTTGGAAAGTTTTTTTGAATGTATAACTTCTTGTAGCATCAATAGTGAGGGAGTAGATTGCACAACAGCATGTTATGTAAAACATTTAGAACCAAACAATATCGATTACCCTTTAAAATTTTCATAAGCAAAGCTTATTGATAATTGTTATATTTCATTGATGTTATTCCCACCTCCTCAAGTTATTTTTGGTCTATTGCTTTTATCTATAGCAGTAGTTCTCATCTGGGATATTAGATACAATCCTTTTGGAGAAGACGAAGACGGAATTTAATCTTCAACTAGGAAGCTGATTTGTAGGTGGTGCGTGAAATTGCCGTTTCTTTCTTTTGAGTCTTTTGTAAGCGACTAAAGAGCCTAATAATAACAATGTAATAGCTATTGAGTTAATCATATCAAGTAGTTTTATATATATAAAAACAAATATGTTCTAAATATCAATGACTAAAGTTATTTTTTCAAAAAGTGATTAATTATGGACTAATTTTTAATATTTAGCTTTTTCATTAGGTACCTAAAACAACCAAGAGAAAATGCTTATCTGACCAAAAGTAATTGCTATGCAATAAGAATCACTTTTTCTTATTTCTCATTTGATATTGCAGAACAGCTTTTAGATGTTGTACTTCTTTTTCTAAAGTCTCAATTCTTTTTTCTAGTTCTTCATTAGTTGCCATATTTTTTAGAGATAAATTCCTTGATATTTATACTATTAAAAAAGCGACTTGTTACTCATGGTAAATGTCTAATAAGTAATAGAACCTATTGATGTGCATAATCTCTCTAGATAAATTATGCAGAGTATAAATTTAGGGGTAATTTATGAGTGGAGATTATGAGACACTAGAAATAAATCAACCTAAAATTACATATTTTCAGAAAAGATCCGAAAATAATACAGAATGGTTAGATGAATTAATCAACCAAATTGAAGATATGAAAAACAATATATCCAAATCTGCTTAATGACAGAAAAAGAGTTGAAGGAATTAGAGAAATTTGCAAAAGAAAATGGATACAATGACGAGCTAAAAGATATATATTTAAGGGAAGTTATTGACAGAAATAAAGAATACGAATGAGATCAAATTTTCGACCAAATATTCGACTAGCTACAAACATTCTTTTAGTTATTGGTACTTTTGCTATTGCTTTAAAGATTGCTCCAATAGCAGAGGTATATCAGGAAAAAAATTTATGTATTAAATATTTAAAACATCAAATAGATCGAGACAAACTTATCAAAAGACTAAAAATAGTTAAACAAGCAAATCCATCTAGTATTTGTGACTCTATCCTTAAAAGTTAAAAATGAAGATTAAGTCATTTACCCCCTTAATTGCAGTCTTTGGTACTTCATTTCTGATAACCATTTCATTACTTAAAAGTTTCCAAATTTTTATGGGGATATCAATTTGTCTTTTAGCGATGCTCAAGCTTATGGATATTGAAGCTTTTGGAACAAGTTATAAGAAATATGATTTAATATCTTCTAAATTTGATAGCTGGATATATATTTATCCTTTTTGCGAATTATTAATTGGAATAAGTTTTCTTAATTCTTCTCCACCCTCTTTAATTATTTTTATTGCCCTAATTTTAGGAATTTCTGGAATGATTTCAGTATTTAAGGCTGTTTATTTGGATAAATTAAAATTAAATTGTGCATGTATTGGTGGATATGCAAAAACTCCTTTGGGAATTATTAGTTTTATCGAAAATCTTTTAATGGCAATTATGAGTGTCTTAATTTTGATTAAATAGCGATTTAATAAATTTTCATTTATGTTTAATCTAAATATCATATTTAATCGTGGTAATTAGTATGGCACTTAATAAAATATTTATGAAAAGAGGATTTTTAAATTATCTAATTTTTTCTGGAATTCTTTTTACAAATATAATTAATCCAAATAAGAGTATTGCTTTAACTCAAGAAAATATAGATATCCCAAAAGTTGTTTCTTACAGATCAGCATCATGTGGTTGTTGCAAAAAATGGATCAATCATTTAAGAGATAATGGATTAGAAGTTGTTGATAATATAGTTGAGGATGTTTCAGTAATTAAAAACCAATATCAAATTCCCAATAATCTGAGATCATGTCACTCTGCTCAAATAGCTAACTATACGATTGAAGGACATGTCCCGATTGAATCAATCAACAAACTTTTTAGAGAAAAACCAAATATCAATGGGATAGCAGTTCCTGGCATGCCACTTGGCTCTCCAGGGATGGAAATGCATTCTCACGAATCGCACTCTCATGATTATGAGAACTACAAAGTAGTTTCATTTAGTAAAACTGGCAAAACAAAAATATTTGATAAAATCTCTCCTTAATACAAATACTTATTTGAAATAATGCATATTTTTCTTAGAAATTTTAAATTTTTTATTTTTTTATTTTCCTTATCTCTAAATTTCAATAGTTATTCGCATGCACATATGAGGGGTACATTTCTTTCTGAAGAGGACGCCGAAAATAGATCTTTAGAACTTGGTTGCGAAGGAATACATAAGAATCAAGATAAATGGATGCCATGCAAAAACGAAAAAGAATTACATATCTATTTGAGGAAATAGATGGAAAAATTAAAAACAAATCAAAGAAAAATTCACAGAAAAATAACCGCAATTTCAGCAATCCCCTTACTAATTACTATTGTATCTGGGACTATTTATAGTATTCTTCAACCATTAGGAGTAGATGCTTTTTGGTTAATAAAATGGCATACGGGTAATTTTGGCATTATTAATTTGCAACCTTTTTACTCGATATTTCTTGGTATAGCTTCAATAATCTCAATAATATCTGGCGTTAAACTATTACAAAAAAAATCTTAGATATATTCTAAGCCAAGCCAAAATCTAACTAATTAATACTATTTGCGCCCCCACTTACTAAGAAAATTATCGCTCCTAGTGCCATTGTTGCTACACCCATATAAGGGTATTTCTTAATTCTTGATTTAGTAATTGGAAGCCATGAAAGGTATCTATCAGATTTATTTAATTCATTTTTTTGTCTAGGTGGCAATCCTAATTCTTCTCTTCTTTTAGCTTCGCCCATAATCTTAAATTTGTTTATGTATCAATATTAAAAATTATGTTCTACACCTGCGAGTTAACTTTATTAAAAACAGAGGTCCTTTATAGATAAACAAATTATTTAAAATTTATTTAGCCTTCTTTAAATATAGATTCTTTGTATTTGCCTGATCTGATGTAAATAACAAAATTAATATAGTTCCAACTAGAAATGAAAAAATCATTGTCAAACCAACAACTTCAACCATTTCACTAGGCAGATAATTTAGAAACATAATCAATAGATCTCTTATTTTAAACTTAGCAATTGTATTTTTTATGTAAAGTAAGTATTCCTCCTTAAATTTCGAAAAGAACTTTCTGAGACTTTTTAATCTTTATTTATTTTTATTTGCGGGATAAATCTAGTTCTAGCCGATCACAATTTTCTTACTTAGCTATTCCTATTTTCTTAAGCAATTTCAGGTAAGGCAAGGCCCAATTACCAAAGGTAAAAGAGATTGTCGTATTTTTTGTAGTTGGTAATAATGTTTTAGAACGTGTAGAGGCTAATTTAGAAAATATCTTAATAGTCTCTGCTTCTAGATTATCCATATACAATTTTTTTTGAACACCTCGATCTTTCTTTTGGGGCAAATAATTTTCTATAAACCATAAAACTTGATCTAAATTTGATTTATTGGGTGAGGTTTTAATTTGTTTATTTTTCTTTTTAAACATATTTATTTACCTCTTAATTACTGAATTAAATTTGCCATTTATATAATTTAAATCAATAGTAAAAGCATCAAAATTATGTTCTTTTTAATAATCGATAATCGAAAAAATAAATTAATAATTACGTTATTTTTATAAAAATAAAAAAAAGAGAGGGATAAAACCCCCTCTTAATTGATCAGTTTCAAAAAAGAATTTAATTTTTTGAGTCTTTCAATTTCATTTCTTTTTGTGTTTTCCTGATTCTTTCTTCAAAGACGGATCTTCTGTATGGAGTAACTTCTCCACTTTTAGTAGCCAAAAGTTGGGCTTCATATAGCCTATTGGCTCTTTTGATTTTTTCTCTTATTTGTAAGAGGTTATTCATGGTCTTTTGCAGTTAATGAGAATCCCGTTCCCTACTCCCATTTCATGCGTCCAGAGATATAAACTTGGATGAACGTTAGTGAACGATAACATCTTTAAAAAAATTCCGCGAGAGTAATTTTTACTAAATTTTTCTCAAAAAAATAAATATTGAATAGATAGTATAAATAAGGTTTTAATATTTCCTAAATTAGGATAAGAAAATTGTTTGCGACCCATCATTATTATCCTGAATCACTATTTTTTTATTTGGGAAAATATCTGATAATATTCTTTTCAAATTTGAATTATCTGAAGGAATTATATTACTCATATTTTTTGAATTAATTTTCCAATTTTCATCTACAAATAGTTCTTTATCATCACCTTTTTTATTCTCCAGTGATGTCTTATTTAGAATCTTAAGTAACAGTTCTGAATCATAATCTTTAAATTCTTCAGGGCTCTCTTTTAAATTTTCAATCATTATTTAGAAATCTAATGTTTCTAAATCTTGCATAAGAAATTTGAAGAATACAAGGTATTAATTACCTAAAAATTTCTCTTAAGATAAAAAATCCAGATGCAATTAAAATAATTTTCTTTAGAAAATTTAATTCCAAAATAGCTAAAGAATGATATTTAAAAAGATTAATTAATCATTTACACCATTTATTTACTTGTTAGGTTGCAATTAAGGGATTCAGAAAAGATGCCAAGAGTAATTAACAAAAAAATTAGACTTTTAAGATGGTTAAACTCAGGCATGATACTACCATTTATCATTATGGCTGCATCCTCATCAATCATTCTTTATGGTGTTTTATTTATCCTAATAAAATAGTTTTTTAATTTAAGCAGCTAAGTTTTCCTCAGATTTAGACATAATTATTGCAGCTTTTTTTAATAAACTAACTACTTCTTTTCTTCCAACTGCATTATCAGCTTGACGCATTATTTCATAATATTTTTTATTTATTTTCTTCATAAATAGTTTTAATTTAATCTAAAATTACAACACCATATGATGGTGTCAACTGTAAATAATTCTCATATATTATTTCTTTGATTATTTTTGCACAATAAAAATTGCTCATTTATTATCCTTCAAGTTTTTTTAATTGATGATGCCAAAAAATCATAAATATCAAAATTAATAATCCTTTTAATTAAGCTATATTGAAGGATTTGAAAACATAAAATAAACCTCCGATTAGGATCAATATTGCAGCTCCATAAAAAAGAAAAGGGATAATTGGATATTTATACAATGTAGACCTTACTTTTTGTTGTATGGCTTTTTTATCAAGTTGAGGCAACTTTATATCTTCAGTTTTTTCTCTAGGCGGAATACCTAAATTTTTTCTTCTCTTTGCCTCTCCCATAATTAATACTGAGGTATTCCCATACATTTTAAATAATTGTTATCAGCTAAATCTAAAATTTGATTCCATTCTTCATGAGATGTTTCCAAATTATTTTTAAAATCTTTTTCAAATTTAAGAATACATCTTTTTTCTATATTTTCTGGAGAATTATAATTTCTTAAAAAAGAAACACTCAAATAAGATAATGATGAAAAAACTATAATTATTTTAGCAATCCTAAAATTATTCATACCTTAAATGATATTGCCTTATAAAAAAATAAGGTACTTGTTGGTTTTATAATTAATTTAATCTATTAAAAACAATTATCAAATGATAAATTCGGTGAATTTTAACCATTTGCCTATTCAGGATTTGGTTGTTTCAGGGTTAATAATCTTTATAATGTCGACGATTATTGCCAATATTTATGACCCATTATTAGGAATAACTTATGCATTTGGGAATATACTTACTCTTACTTTTTTGAGCTGGTTATACAAAGAGACTTGGAGTGATCCAAGGAAATAAATCTAATTAAGACAAAAGATAAATAAAAAACTACTTCTGTATTTTTAATTTTGAAGAATACTTTAAATTAACAATGTACGTTGCAAGAAGAGAAAGTATCAAAAAAAATAATAAGCTTTCCAAGGTAGATTGGGGCATAACCATGAGTAGTACCAAAAATGATATATCTTTAAAGAAACGAATTCTGAAAAAAAATCAACCCTTTCATTATTTTTTATTCTCAAACTTATAAATTTAATTTATCTTATAAAATCTCTGAGATTTAGATTGATTTTAATTTGAAAAATATTTTTCTGCCCTCCTAAAGGCTTTTATTGCTCCTTTATAATCAAGACTTTTTAATTTTTCCTTACTTTTTTGTTCCAGCATTTTTACTATTTCATTTCTCTTTATTTCATCAATTTTCAGCTTATGATCGAATATAAGATCAAATTTTGAGGAATACAATCTAGATAATTCTTCTCTATATTTTTCAATAATTTTTTCATCACAAGATTTGGATTTCAATATTGCATTAGCCTTCATTTTGTCATCTATTGCCCCTTTAAAATTTCCTAGTTTAAATTTCTTTTCACTTGATCTAGTTAGCTTAATAATATTTCCCAATATCAATTCATTAGAATCTTTCATTTATTTATCTGAGCCTAGGTTAATGCTATCAGAATAAAGAAAAAACAACTTATTTTTTTAATACTCAAATAATTAAATAATTAACCAATAACAAGTCCTTTTTCAAGAAGTAAATCGAAAACCTCCACACTTTTCGTTTTCCCAAATTGGGGGGGTTTATGTAAATCTAATATTTCAGCAAGGCACATAATCCAATAAGTATCTTTTTTTAAATTTAGACCTTCGCAAATATGGGTGGGGGCCGATTTAAAACAGCCAAAATCTGTTGATATATTAATGTTCATGATTTGAGTTTCAAGTTCCAGACTTAAAAGTTCTATTTCTTGCTCAGAAAGGGATGTCCCAAAAGAATATGATTCAATTAAAAGTTGATAATTCATAAAAGATTTATTTTTTCAAGAAATCCATCGAGTTATTTTTGTACCCGCATAAATATGCCCTGAAGCTTCAACAATAGGTTTTGTTTCAGGATTCATAAAAATATCGTATAGAACATTTTCTGGTCCTTGAAAAATTACAGTTGCCCTTTGAGGATCATCTAATGATTTACCAATATAAAATGTTTTAACTCCCATTTCTTTAAACATCGACTGCTGTTCCTCAGCATTCATATGAGATTCATATTGTTCAAACGTATTACTTAGTTGAAAATCTAGAATAGTCGTTTCAATGGTCATGGTAGTTATAAGATATTTTTTAGATTTTAAATCTTTTTGCAAAAAAATAATTGAATAAAGATTAGTTTTTATTAAGCAATGTATTAACTAATTTTTATTTATGAGTTATAAATCAACTATAAAAAACAGATTTTAATTTTGGACTCAAAAATTTCTCCAAGAGAACAATGGACTAGTAAGTTGGGATTCATTCTTGCAGCTGCTGGTAGCGCAGTAGGTCTTGGTAACCTTTGGGGTTTCGCCTACAGAGCCTCTCAAGGTGGAGGTGCTGCTTTTGTACTTTTATACATACTAATCGTTTTAATTGTATGCCTTCCGGTATTTGTTGCTGAAATGGCTTTAGGAAGAAACGCTACTGCCAGCACATTGCTTGCACCAGTAAAGTTAGCTGGAAAAAATTGGTATCCATTAGGAATTCTTTTCTTTATAGCTCCCTTGGGAATAGCATCATATTATTCAGTCATAATGGGGTGGACCGCAGATACCTTGTTCCATTCATTATTTTTTGGATTACCAAAAAATTTAAGTGAAGCAGAAACTTTCTTTGGCTCAATTAGTAGTGGTAGCAGTGTTTTATTGGGGCACCTATTAAGTCTTGTTCTTACAGCCATAATAGTTTCATCAGGGATAAAAAAAGGAATCGAAAAGGTAACACGATTCTTTATGCCTATACTTTTTATAATTCTTCTATCTCTAGCAATATGGGCCACTTCACTTTCAGGCGCATGGGAAGGATATAAAACATTTTTGTTTAAGTTTGACTTTGATGAATTAAGGAACCCTCAAACCATAAGAAATGCTTTTACACAAGCTTTCTTTTCTTTAAGTTTAGGAATTGGAGTTATGGTGACTTATGCTTCCTATCTAAATAAAAAGAGTAATCTTCCAAAACTAAGTGTTGGAGTTGCATCATTGGATACTTTGGTGGGTCTTATGGCAGGACTTATTACTTTTCCTATTGTTTTAACATTTGGTTTAAGTGATGCTATTTCTGAATCAACAGTTGGTGCATTATTTATATCAATTCCTACGGGCCTTGGTTCATATGGAGCGGTTGGAAGAATTGTAGCTGTTGCATTTTTTGCACTAGCTTATATTGCAGCAATAACTTCCTCTGTTTCATTATTGGAAGTTCCAGTTTCCTCTTTAATGGATAAATTTGGTTTTAAAAGAGAAAAATCTGTTTGGCTGATAACTCTTTTCCTATTCTTAGCAGGCATTCCTTCTGCATTGAACTTAAACATTCTTGGAACTATTGATTCGATTTTTGGAGGTGTATTACTTATCTTTGGTGGATTCTTGGTTACTTTCTTTATGGGATGGGTAGTACCTGGAAAGTTTAATGAAGAACTTAGTGATTCAAAAGTTGGAATCAAAACGACACGTTATTTGAAATTCATGACAAGATGGGTTGCGCCCCCAATTATTGGTTTTGGACTATTTATTAGTGTGTTTGATTTGCTGAAAGGCTGGGTAAGTTAGAAAATTTTTACAAGAAATATAGTGCGGAAATAAGGGGGGTGGTATAAGTCGATCAACAAATTAAATCGTAAAACTTTTTGCACATTATTTGAAAGCAAGCTTAAAAAAACTTGTCAATATATTTGTATTTGCAGTCGTTCTTGTTTAAAAAGTTGATGTGTTGGAGAAGTTCTTTTTTATTTTTTAAAAGCCAAAAATTTTTTTCCAAAAAAATGTCTTACCGCAGATATTTTTTTAATTAAGTATTAACTTTTAACTTATATTTAATCTCAAACGTATCGCCAAAAACCATCCCTAATAGAATCTATATAAGATACATTTAGGTGTTTAATTTAAAGAAATTAGAGCGCCTAAAAGAATAGATAACAAATTTGATGTCAACCAAATCTGATTCATTAAAAGGAAAGCTTACAGAAAATTTTTCTGAATTTTCTCAACTATCTGACTATTCTTTTATGAATTCTCTTAAAGCAGATCCTCAATCAACAAAAGATGGAAATGATCATAAGCCGCGTTCAGTATATTCAGGTCATTACGTACCAGTTGTTCCAACTGCTATTCCAGAACCAGAATATATTTCCCATAGCAACAAACTTTTTAAAGAACTAAGGCTAAGCTCAGATCTTACTAAAGACGAGAATTTTTGTCGTTTTTTCTCAGGTGATATTTCTGTTGCTAATTATCCAATGAGTCCTGTTGGTTGGGCAACAGGTTATGCATTATCAATTTACGGAACTGAATATACCCAACAATGTCCCTTTGGCACTGGCAATGGTTATGGCGATGGCAGAGCAATTTCTGTTTTTGAAGGTTTATTCAATGGGAAAAGAATGGAAATGCAACTTAAAGGAGGAGGTCCAACTCCCTACTGTCGTGGAGCAGATGGCAGAGCTGTCTTAAGGTCTAGCGTACGAGAATTTCTCGCACAGGAATTAATGGATGCCTTGGGAATCCCTACCTCAAGATCTTTAACACTTTATGTCTCACGTTCAGAAATAGTTAGAAGACCGTGGTATTCCAAAGGGTCCAGATATTTTGAACCTGATATCATGATTGATAATCAAGCGGCAATTACTACGAGAGTCGCTCCATCTTTTTTACGTGTAGGCCAGATTGAACTTTTTGCAAGACGAGTTCGTAATAATGCGCATGATGAGGCCCTCAATGAACTAAAGATGATAGTTCAACATCTAATTGATAGAAATTATAAAGATGAAATTGAATATGAGATTTCAATTGAAAGTAAAGTAATAAAACTGGCTTCTTTATACAGATCAAGACTTATATCACTTATAGCCAACTGGATGAGAGTTGGTTATTGCCAGGGTAATTTCAATAGTGATAATTGTGCTGCTGGAGGTTATACCTTGGATTATGGCCCCTTTGGATTCTGTGAATTATTTGATCCAAGATTTCAACCATGGACAGGTGGAGGTGAACATTTCTCATTTTTTAACCAGCCTTCTGCAGCGGCAATCAACTTTAAAACATTCTGTTCCTCTCTTAGTCCGTTACTTTCACAAAGCAAACAAGATCAAGAAAAGTTAGATCAAATCGAAAAAGACTTTTCTGAATTAATGAATAAGGAATTGATGAAAATGTGGGCAAACAAGCTTGGTTTAGAACATTACAACGAAACTCTAATAAATGAATTTTTTAATCTCATGGTCATTTCAAAAGCAGACTATACAATTTTGTTCCGTAAACTCTCTGAAATCCCTGATAACTTAGATTCTTTAAAAGACTGTTTCTATTTACCAATTAATGACGAGCTCAATAATAGGTGGGAAGTATGGCTTGAAAACTGGCAATCAGTCTTGAAGAAAGAGGGAAATATTAAAGCAAAATCGGCATCAATGAAATCCCTTAATCCAGTCTATACTTGGCGCGAATGGATGGTCGTTCCCGCATATGAAGAAGCTGAAAAGGGAAATTACAAAAAAATAAAAGAGTTACAGGATGTCTTTAGCAATCCATATATAGAACAACCCTCAGAAATAGATCAAAAATATAATCGACTAAAGCCAAGCCAGTATTTTAACTATGGAGGAGTATCTCACTACAGCTGTTCTTCATAAAAGTTTAATCCTCATACTGATAGAACAACTTTGAGAAAAATCTTATTTATTTATGGCCGTAGGCATTCCAACTACTGATACAACTCCCACATGAAGTATGGCCGGCTTCTTCCCAACATTTTTCACATAGTGGGGGCCCCCATTATTACTCTCTATAAATGCATCACCCGCTTTAAAGAAATTAATTTCTTCACCCCTCACATGCTTTAATCTTCCTCTGGTGACATGAATCAACATTGGGGAAGGATGAGTATGAATTGGAGTTTTCAAGCCAACTGGAATTTTTACTTTTAAGAGTCTTAATTCAGGCTTACCCTCGAGATAATTAAAATTTTTACCACTTAGTCCTTTTGAACTTTGAATAATAGGTATAACTTCAATCTTTTCTTCAGCAAGAGAAGGTTGTGGTAAAGCTAAAGTCCCAATAAAAAGGAAGCAAAATGGAATAAATTTTTTTAATTTCATTAGATATTTGAGTTTCACTAATAATAGGTAGTTTGCAAAAATAATAAACTAATTTATTTTTTATATAACTTTTCTAATTGCTTAATTTCCTCTCTTAAATCCTTACCTCTCTTATTTAATTTATTATTTTTAATAACTATTGGGATAATCCACCAGGCTTGAAGACCTAAAAAGATAAATACTAGGATCAATAATTCAAAAGTACCAGGCTGCATTTGATAAATAACCCTTCTTTGTTAATAACATTATTCTAAAAGTTATTAAACATTCATGAGATATTCAATATTTCTAGGCTGCCTCTAATTCAATGTTAAGTTCAATTCCCTTTGAAATGATTGCTTCTTTAAATTCAATAAGTTTGGAAATTATTCTTTGCTTCTCAGGATCAGTTTTATGGATATCATCTACAACTTCCTGCATTGCAAGTGTTACTTTTTGTAGTTTGATTTCTAGATCTTCCCTGTAATTCATAAGCTTAAAGAAATTATCTTATTTATTAAAAAACAAAATAATTATTAGTAAATAAGTACTTAACCTTAAAAGGATTGACAGCAAAACAAGGAGGATATAATTTATAGTACAAACGTATTAATAATCAACCAGCCGATTAAAGGTAAAGTATGGAGCCTAAGTACTCATTTGGTTGTAGCACTAGCAAACCCAACGGATGCCTACTAAATCCCGAAGGCAGCAGAATGATCTTTTTCGAAGAATGCAAAAATTCTCCTAAACCTAATTTAAAAATTCATACTCATCTTTTCTACACAAATCACCTTGGAGAACCTGGAGGGTACAAATCCTCTGAAAAACTCAACATAGATTCAGCCTGGGAAAAGTGGCACGAACTTCACCAAAAAGGATGGACAGAAGTATCTCATAATTACGGATAAGTGATCCGGCCAAGAAAAAGCCTTTATTTCTATGAGCTTAAGAGTTTCCTAAAATATGGAATTCGGTGTCAAAAATAAATAATCAATATTTATTGACATTTGTATATGAGGAAACATTAAATTGTCTAAAATCTCATAAGAATAAAAGAATAAAAATTAATATGCAATATTATTTAAATGATAAAAAATTAAATAAGATTGAAAAGCAAAAGGCGGAGAAAGATGGTCTGAAAATTTTTGAAGAATTAGATGATTATGCTCTTAAAGGGTGGGAAGAGATGGATGAAGTAGATTTGCAAATGCGCTTAAAGTGGTATGGCCTTTTTTGGAGACCAAAAACTCCTGGAAGATTTATGATGAGGCTTAGAGTTCCCAATGGAATTCTGAACTCTAATCAGTTGAGAGTAATCGCGTCAATAGTCGCTAGATATGGAGAAGACGGTTCTGCAGATATAACAACTAGGCAAAATATTCAATTAAGGGGGGTTTTGATAAATGATCTACCAGATATTATTAAAAGACTTAGAGAGGTTGATATTACATCCGTTCAGTCTGGAATGGATAATCCAAGGAATGTTACTGGCAATCCACTAGCGGGAATTGATCCTGAAGAAATTATAGATACAAGAAAATATACTTCTGAATTAGAAAATTACTTAACAAATTCTGGTAATGGCAACCCCGAATTCTCGAATTTACCAAGGAAGTGGAATACTGCAGTTGCAGGAGCAAAAGATAATTTTCTTCTACATAATGATCTTATCTTTCATCCTGTTTTTAAAAATGGAATATTAGGCTTTGGTGTCTGGGTAGGAGGAATTTTATCAGCAACTTTGAATGCTTATGCTATACCTCTAGATGTCTGGGTAGAAGAAAAAGATATATGCAAAATAACTGGAATTATTTGTTCCCTTTGGCGAGATAATGGAGATAGATTTCTAAGAAATAAAGGAAGATTTAGATATTATTTGAACTCTATAGGTATCGAAAAATTTAGAGAACTTGTAGAAGAAAAATTTGGAACTTTATCGAACGATCCAGGCTCAATTTTCAACGAAAAACAAAGAAGTTTATTTGGGATTAATAAACAAAAACAGAATAATCTTTACTTTGCTGGATTACACATTCCGGTAGGAAGATTATGTGTAGAAGACATACAAGAAATTGCAAGATTAAGTGAAAAATATGGACAGAGTGAAGTAAGACTAACCGAAGATCAAAATCTAATTATTGTTGGCCTGAAAGATAATATTTTAGAAGAATTTGGTAATGAAGAAATTATTAATAAATTCAAATTAAATCCATCCCATTTTTCAGCGAGTACTGTTTCATGTACAGGGAGTAGTTATTGTAGCTTTGCTCTTGCAAATACCAAAGATATAGCAAGGAATATTTCTGAAAAATTAGATCGAGAACTTGAATTATCAGAGGAGGTTAAAATCCATTGGACAGGTTGTCCAAATAATTGTGGACAAGCTCATATGGGTGGTATTGGCATGACTGGTACAAAGGTAAAAAAAGAGGGAGGTGGAACTGAGGATGGATATAATGTCAGTATTGGAGGAAGACAAGATCACCTGCAAACTTTAGGTGAAACCGAATTTAAAAAAGTTAGTAAACATGAAATTTATAATTTAATCAAAGAAATTTTAATCAACAAGTTTAATGCAAAGTTAAAAACCTAAAATATATTAATGAGCAAAAGTGAATCTGAAATATTAGAAGTTTTAAATGGATTAGGTTCAAAAAAATTAGATCTTGATATTCTTTTTTCCTACTATTCATTGAAATTATCTTTTGAGATTCGTAAAGTTATTGCGGAAAAGATAGGTATGCAAGAAAGGAAAGGCTATTTTTTACTTGAAAAGATGATAAAAAAATTTGGCCTTAAAGTTGAATTTATTGAGGCCCTTAAATTAACAAATGAAAAAGATGCAAAAGATCTTTTACTAAAAAATCTCTATCAAAATAATAAGTTAAATATTCATATAATTAATGCTTTAGAGCCCTGGGGAGGAGAAATCGAACTTACATTAATTAGAGAAATATTCGATATTTGCGAAATAGATTTTTGGATTGCAGGTCTTAATATTCTTCATTTCAAAGCTCATCAATTAACTGATGAAATATTATTATCTTTTATTGATCAAATAAAAATTTACGATGATTTCAAAATCAACTACAAGATAATCTCTATTTTAAAAAGAAGAGAAAGCGAAATAGTTTGTAAATTACTCTATAAATATTCTTTAAATAAAGAATTAGAAATCGCTAAATATGCAATTTTTTCTTTAGGGAGCATTTGGAATGATAATAGTTTTGAACAATTATCAAAATTAGAAAATGAGATAAAAGATCCTTCTCTACTTAAATGCATAAAAAATCAAAAATTGATCTCAAATCAATTTCTAATAAATAAATAAACTAGAGAATTATTTTTTTAACTTATCAATGAGATTTATTAAATTACAAGGTTTTGTATTTTGATTAAGTTGATAAGAAATTATATCTTGCCAACCTGTCATAACAGCATCCTTAGATCCTGGCAAAACGAATAAAAACTTACCATTTGCAGACCCCGCAATACACCTACTTTGTAAAGTACTAGTTCCTATCTTTTTAAATGATAAAAATCTAAAAGTCTCCCCAAAACCATCAATCTCTTTATCTAATAAAGGTCTAATAGCTTCAGGAGTAACGTCCCTAGCTGTAATTCCTGTACCACCTGTAGTAATAATCACATCAATATTTGGATCTGAGATCCAATCGCTTGTATATTTTCTAATTAAATAAATATCATCTTTGCAAATTATCTTATCAACGACATTGTGTCCTGATCTCTCAGCCTCGTGAAGGAGATAATTTCCACTCTCATCATTTTTTGTGTTACGAGTATCAGAAACAGTAAGCAAAGCTATAGAAACCACTTAAAATTAAACCATTAGTTACTAGATCACTATAGATGGAAACTGAAAAATCTAACAAAATTAAGGTGGTTTTATTATCTAGTATCGCTGAAGATCTAGGATGGAATGAAAAATTTCTTACAATTGAAGGGTCTCAAATGAAGGTTTTTTCTGTATGGAATTTAATTAATTCTAATTTACCGCAAGATAATATTATCGTTTCTATTAATCAAGAAATTACAGATATGGATGCGATGATTAATCCGGATGATGAGGTGGCATTTATGCCAATGTTTACCGGTGGATAATTTAAGAATAAAATTTAAAATCCTAGAAGAGACTTTTAATCCTTATAAAGAATTCGAACTTTGGGAAAAGGTAAATAAAAATTCAGCAAACTCATTTTTTATTGGGAGAGTAAGGCCCTTTGATCAATTTGGAAATGATTTAAAGAAACTAGAAATTGTTCATTATAAAGGAATGACCGAAAATTATATTAAAAGATATTTAATGAAAATTTCTGAAAAACAGGATGATTTATGTATTTTTCTCTTGCACAGGATAGGTTTCATTTACCCTAACGAGCCTATTATTTTAATAGCAGTAAGTGCTAATCATAGAGGCATTGCAAATAAATATCTCCAAGAAATACTTGAATTTACAAAATACAAAGTTCCTTTTTGGAAAAAAGAATGGACTTTCAAAGGATCCTCATGGGTAAAAAAGAATACTGACTTAGGGTTTAAATTATAAAAAATTATTTTTTAAAAGTTGTGCCCATAATAAATTTCCTTTTTGACAAAAATCAATTTCAGAAGGTATTTCTATTAATAAATCTGAATTAGATATTGAACTAATCTTTGATGAGGATTGTTCTTCAGAAATATCTGCAATTAATTCACCTTCTTCATTAACGATAAGTTTTCCTCTAAGCAATTCAGGTCTCCCTTTTCTTCTTTTCAAATCAGAATTCAGCTTAACCTTAATCCTAAGAGGGAATTCAATATTAGTAATTCCTTCAAGTTTCTGAAGTGCGGGCCAAACAAGTTGGATAAAAGTAATAGCTGCTGAAACGGGATTCCCAGGTAATCCAAAATAAGGAATTTTTTTGTTTATCAATCCAAAAGCAAAGGGTTTTCCTGGCTTTAAAAATAGTTTCCAAAATTTAATCTCTCCTATCTCGTTAATAATATCTTTTAAAAAATCTTTTTTACCCACTGATATCCCACCAACTGAAATAACCACATCATTAAATTCAGAAATATTTCTAAGAGAATTTTTAATATTTTGATAATTATCTTTTTCTATATGAATTTCATTAATTTCAAATCCAAGATTTTTTGCAATTGATTTTATCAAAATACTATTACTTTCCCATATTTCTCCTTTCTTTCTTGCAGTTCCTGATTTGATAAGTTCATCTCCAGTAATTAGTAAACCTAATTTAGAAATTTTACTAACTTTTATAGTTTTTATCCCACAACTTGCTAATTTACTTAAAATCCCAGGTGTAATCTTTACCCCCTTCTTGATTAATATTTCACCTTTAAATACTTGATCATTTTTTTCTCTAATCCAAGAGTTATTAGATGATGTTTCTTTTTTAACAATATACTCATTTCCGTTTAAAAATTCTAAAGAAACTTGTTCTTGAGGTATCACAGAAAAACAATTATCTGGCACAAATGAACCTGTGCTAATAGTTACAGCTTCACCTTTTTTAAGAAGATCATTAAATGGCTTTCCGGGAAAAGACTCTCCGACAATTTTCCATTTATTCCCTTTAGTTGATTCTCCTAACGCATATCCATCCATAACTGATGATCTATAACCTGGCATATCTTCCTCAGATAAGATTTCCTCCATAGAAACTTTTCCAAGTGCTTCGTCTAAATTGATCTCTTCCTTATGTAAAATTTCATTATTCACTATTAAAGTATCCATCTCTTCCAAGATTTTTTTAATAGCATCGTTTAAATAAAGACCCTGATTATTGATATCAATTCCCATTATTGTGAGTACTTAACTTCTTTTTAATATTCCATTTTTACCACCTTTTTTTTCTAAAAGGCGAATATTATCAATAGTCATAAAAGGATCTAAAGCTTTGAGCATGTCATATAGAGTGAGAAGACCAATTGAAACTGATGTAAGAGCCTCCATCTCAACACCTGTTTTAGAATGAGATTTGCAAAAAGCAATAATTTTAATTGCTTTCATTGATTCACAAATTTCAAAATCAATTGTGATTTTATTCAATGATAAATTATGACAGAGAGGAATAAGTTCTGAGGTTTTTTTTGCACCATTTATTGCAGAAAATCTAGCCGCTGCAAAAATATCACCTTTTTTAATTTTTTCATTTTTTATTTTTTCTAATATTTCTTTGTTTAAATTAATATATCCTTCTGCTAAAGCCTCTCTTTTAGTTTCTACTTTATCTGAAATATCAACTATGTTCATTTCTCCCCTTTCATTAATATGAGTTAAAGATTTATCCATTTCCATTTAGCAATTTATTCAATAATACAAAAAATAAAATTTTTAATAAAGCTAATATCAATTTTTTATACTTAGCATTAATTTATTAATAAAATATCAATTTAATTTTGGTTAACAGTCAATCAAATCATTATTTTAATTTCGAGGATGATTTTATTAAAGACTTAAGATGCATTCCTTTATGTGTAAGAAGGAAACTTGATTTAATTGGAATAAAATTAAAACTTACTCATTGGCAAGATTTTAATTTAATTGAAAAAAATAAGATAGTAGATTGGCCAGATTCAAAAAACGATCTCATTGATTTAAAAACTTTTTTAAAAGAAATTACATCTAATTCAAAATATGGAGAAGCAAAAGAAATAGAAATTTCAATTAATCAACCTTGGCAAAATAAAAATAAAGTTCCTGACCAAGTTTTAAAATCGGCACTAGCAAGGGGAATTAATATTTCAGTTGAAAAATGGAGAAATTTAAACGAATTAGATAGATTTGCTTTTTGCAAATTAGTTAGACCAAGTCATGAACACAACAATTTGGATAGAGCATTTGATGAGATTCTGAAATAAGATTATTGCCTAGTTTGGAACAATTATTACTGAGCATGCTTTTAATTCCGGTTGTTTTGATATCGGGCATGACTTTTCATGCATCAAAGAGTTTACTTCACACATATTTTTTTGACTAAAACCCCAATGCATTGGTAAAAAAACTGTACCTGCTTTAATTTTGTCAGTAATCTGAACTTTTGCTTGAACTTCCCCTCTTTTGGATTTAATTTTTACTATTTCATCATTTTTGATTTTTAAAGATAAAGCATCTTTAGAATTAATTTCCAATAACGGTTCTGGATTCTTTTTTGTAAGTTTTTGAACTTTAGAAGTTCTTGTCATTGTATGCCATTGACTTAGATATCTTCCAATTGTCAAAATTAGTGGGTACTCATCTGAAGGGGGTTCAGCCAACCCAATAGGATCATCAATACAAAAATTTGCTTTGCCAGTCTCAGTTGGGAAATAACCATCTTCATATAATCTTTTTGAAGATGTACTAGGTACGCTGCCTTTAGGATAAGGCCATTGTTGAGGACCATGATTTTTTAATAATTGATATGATAATCCGCTCATATCGCATAATCTTTTTGTAGTAGTTTTTAAAAATTCATCATAAACTTCCGATGAAGATTCATATTCAAATTGTTTGAAATAGCCTATCTTCTGTCCTAATTCAGCAAATATTTGCCAATCTGGTTTTGAATTTTTATTCGATTCTCTGAAAGATGGGCAAAGGGTTACTCTTCTTTCTGAATTTGTCATAACACCATCTTTTTCGCTCCATTGAGCTGCGGGCAATACTAGATGAGCATATTTAATTGATTCACTTTGTTCATAAGATTCGTTGAGGATAATTAAAGGACATTTTAAAAGTGCTTTTTTTACAAAGTTTAAATTAGGCATGCTAACCAAAGGGTTCGTAGCTGCAATCCACCAAATTTTCACAGATCCTTTTTTTATAGCTTCTATTTGTTCAAATGCAGATAGACCCTGTTTTGCAGATATCTTTCCCTCAGGGAACCCCCATATTTTTTCAATTTCATTCCTATCTATTTTATTTTTTACAAACCTATATCCTGGAAGAAGGTGCGATAGTCCTCCAGCTTCTCTCCCACCCATAGCGTTTGGTTGGCCAGTTAAGGAAAAAGGACCAGAACCTTCTTTGCCTATTTGGCCGGTCATTAGATGAAGATTTATTAGCCCATTTACTGCTGCTGTACCCTCTTGCCTTTGATTCAAACCCATCGACCAGAGACTTAGAACATTTTTGCTTTCTCCCCATAATTTTGCAATATCAATAATTGTTTTCTCGGATATATTGCAAATTTCACTTATTTTTTTTAAATCCCATTTTTGTATATGTTTTACAAAATCAAAATAGCTTTCGGTCGACTTATCAATGAAATTTTGATCAGTTAATTGATTCTTATAAAGATAATTCGCAATCCCAATAAATAAAAATAGATCTGTTCCAGAAGAAATTTGTAAGTAAAAATCTGCTATGGATGAAGTTTCAGTTTCTCTTGGATCAATTACTATTACTTTTAAATTATCATTTACATTTCTTTTACGTTTTTTAATTCGATCAAAAAGAACGGGATGACATTCTGCAGTATTTGTCCCTATTAATAAAATTAAAGAGCAATGATCAATATCTTCATAACAACAAGGTGGGCCATCAGAGCCAAAACTTCTGTTATATCCAGCTACTGCTGAGCTCATACATAGTCTTGAATTAGCATCAAAATTATTTGTGCCTATTGCTCCCTTGAGAAGCTTTTGGGCTACGTAATAATCTTCAGTATGAAATTGACCTGAGCCATACATAGCTATTGAATCAGGTCCATAATTTTTTATAGAACTCAAAATATTCTCTTTCAGAATTTCGTATGATTCGTCCCAGGAAATTTCTTTAAATTCTTCATTTAAATTTTCCCTATAAAGTGGTTCTTTTAATCTCCCGTCTTTTAAAGTCTCACATACTGTTGCTCCTTTTACGCACAATTTACCTTGAGTTGAAGGACTATCCCTATCTCCACTTACTAACCATTTATCATCAGAAACCGAACTTTTAGGCTTCATTTTTAAACCACAGCCAACACCGCAATATGGGCATTGACTTTTAGTAAAATTCATAAAATTTCTTTTATAAATATCTAAATAGTTATTGGTTAAACATAATTTTCAGCTTTTTCGCCTTCATAAGCATCCGCGAATGATCCTTGAGGTTCCTTTAAAAAGAAATAACAGAAGAATCCAACTATTAATCCTGCTATACCTAAAACTTGGAAGAAGGCACTATTTGAAGCAGCAATTATTTCTGGAGAAGGATCTTTACCTCCACCCATCCATAAAGGTAAAAGGCTATAAATATTTAGATAAGTTACCGCACCAACATTTCCATAAGCCCCAACCAATCCAGCTATTTGTCCTGTTACTCTTTTTTTAACTAAGGGTACTAAAGCAAAAGTTGAACCTTCTCCAGATTGTACAAAAAATGAACAAAGCATCGTTAAAAATACAGCCATAAGAATTCCTGCTGATCCTGTAAAAGTTCCAGGTTTTATTAAAGACATCAATAGATATCCAAACCCTAATCCCATAGTTAGGAATCCCATTGTATTTTTTCTATTGCCTGTTCTGTCAGATATCAATCCTCCGGCAGGTCTAGCTATTAAATTCACAAATGCATAACATGATGCAAGAATTCCGGCTACAGCTTTAGGTAAATCAAATGTAAATTCAAAGAAACTAGGAAGCATTGAAACTACTGCCAATTCTGATCCAAAATTTACAATGTAAGTTAATTCCAAGATCGCTACTTGTTTGAATTCATATCTATCTTCTTTAGGGTAAATTTTAGTTCCATTTAATAATTCAATATTCGTTCTTATAATTCCCCAAGTTTGGAAAATAAACCAAGCTAAAACTGCGATTAAGGCTATTGGATAAGTAGATGAAGTAAGGAAACCTACTTTTTGAAGTCTCCAACATAGGACTGAAAGAATTGCTGCGAATGGGACATTCATTCCAATTAAACCCCAGAAATCTCTTATACTCGTTACTTCTAAACCAGCTGTTTTTGCAGGCCTTTGATAAGGTTTTCCTGGAGGTGTATCAGTCACACTAAAGAAATAAATAATTCCATAAACGAAAGAAATAATTCCTGTAAGAGCAATAGCTCCCCTCCAATTAAGTACAGCTCCAGTAGGTAACTCAAACCCTCCTGAAAAAGACAAGAATCCAGCTACGGCAACAAGAGAAAGAGCAGAAAAAGCAGATCCAAAATTTCCCCATCCTCCATATATTCCCTCAGCCAAACCAATTTCTTTCGGAGGGAACCACTCAGAGACCATTCTTATTCCGATAACAAAACCTGCTCCTACTATTGATAAAAGCAATCTCGCAATAACAAGTTGATTGAAGTCTTGAGCACTAGCAAATAATAAACATGGCACGACAGAAAATATCAAAATTGTTGAGTAAGTTTTTCTTGGGCCAAATTTATCTAATAACATTCCAATCAAAACTCTTGCAGGGATAGTCAAAGCGACATTACATATTGCTACTGTTCTAATTTGAGCAACAGATAAACCTAAATCGGCTTTAACAGTAGTTGCAAGAGGTGCGAGGTTAAACCAAACAACAAAAGTAAGGAAAAAGGCAAACCAGGTGAGGTGAAGAGTTCTATATCTGCCATTTAAAGACCAAACGTCACTTAACATGAAAATTTTTCGAGATTAATTTTTAAGCAATTTATATTTCGATCAATGCATTCATTTGTATTATTTAATACGAAATCTAGTTTTTAAGAAATGCAACTTTTTTAAAAGGCTAGAATTAATAGTCAGCACTAATAAAATCAAAATTGGGGAAAATTAGTAATCTGATTATTGGTATTATCCGATACATAAAGTACTCGTGGAAAAATATTGCCTAAGTTATGGAAATAAAACTTAAAAAATTTAAAGCATTCATTTTGGCTGGTGGCAAGAGTTCAAGGATGGGATCTGATAAAGCACTAATTAAACATCATGAAGGAGGAAATTGGCTGACTCACAAAATAAAAATATTAAATAACCTTAATTTAGAGACTTTTGTAATAACAAATTATACTTCTCATTTAAAGGAAGTTGATAAAAGCAATAATGTTGAGTTTATTTCAGATGCCCAACCCTTTGATGGACCATTAACTTGTATAGAACAAATTTTTTCATCTTTTAAAAAAACTACTAAAAATATCCTAATTGTCCCAGTCGATATGCCTAATTTGAATACAAAATTAATTTATTCACTTTTTAAATCATGGGAAGAAAATCAAAATTTTGCGTTAATATCCCATGATGGAATTTTTGCACAACCATTATTCGGAATTTATCCCATCAATGAAGAAAATCATTTTAAATTAAAAAAAAAGTTATCCTCTGGGAAGAAAAATTTTCTCGGATGGGTTGATCAAATTCCCCATAAATATTTCTATGCAAAAAATGGAGATTTAATTAATATAAATTCCAAGAGAGAATTCTTAAATATGAATAATGGGATTTAAGCAATTGGAGGATAATAGAAAAAGAAAGTTAAAAGTTTTAAGGTTATCTCTTAAACAAAATTGCAATTTTTCGTGTATTTACTGTAAGCCTGAGAACTATAGTTTGGATGTTTTAAATATTGAACAATTTAAAAAGTTAATTTTAGTCAGTTGTCGATTAGGGGTAAATTCTTTAAGAATCACTGGAGGAGAACCTTTATTGAGTTCTCAATTAGATGAACTTCTTTATGAAATTAAATCGCAAAGATTAGAAGAATCAAATCCAGTAGCTAATTTACAGGATATTTCTCTAACCACAAATGGATATTTGCTCTCTAAGAAAAAAGCTAATGAGCTTTTTAAAAATGGTTTAGACCGCATAACAGTAAGTTTAGATGCGATTGATCCTGATATTTTTTCAAACATGATTGGAGAGGAAAATAAAATTATTGGCAAAGAAAAATTATTTACTGTCCTTGAAGGAATAGATCATGCAATTAATGCTGGATTTAATCCAAAGGCGGGGAAATTAAAAATAAATGCAGTTATAAAAAAAGAGATTAATGATAATCAAATTTTTGAATTAGTTGATTTTGCAAAAAAAAGGTCTATAGAAATTCGTTTCATTGAGTATATGGACGTAGGGATATCTAATAATTGGCAGCCATCAGATGTTTTTTTCTCTGAAAGAATTATTAGGCTATTAAAGAAGAAACATCGATTAAAAGACTACGGAAGAAAGGAGGGACAAACTGCTAATAGATGGTACATGAGTGATTCAAATAGTTTTGTAAGTACAATCTCTTCAATAAGTAATCCTTTTTGTTCAGACTGTAATAGATTGAGGATAACTAGCGATGGTTATGCTTATACATGTCTTTTTTCTAATGAAGGTATAAATCTAAACCCATGGTTGTCTCTACCAATTAATCTCCATGAATTGGAAAATAAAATCAAGAGCATTTGGGAAGCTAGAGAAGATAACTATAGTGAAGATCGATTTAAAGTATTAGAGAAAACAACTGACAAAAATCAAAAAATTCATCCATCAATGTCATATCTTGGGGGATAAAAAATTATTTAGTATAAATAACAACATCATATATTCTTAATTCGAGGGAAATTAACTTCAAATTTATATTCTTGGATGCGTTTAGCGATCTTACTTGGTTTTATTTTTGGGGTAACTCACGGAACTGTTGTTTCCGAAAGTTATTCTGCAAACAATTATGAAAATAATCAATTATTTTTTACTCAAAAAAATTCAAATATATTTTCTTCACTTTAAAATTTAATTTCTTATTTTTTAATAAGTTTTTGTATTGCCATTAACATCTTGTAAATTAAATTATACTTATAGTTAAAATGTAGCGTAGACTACATAAACGTTCATCTCGTTTTACGAGCCGCATTAAGATTGAAGCCAAGGAACGGGGACTTCAGTCAAAAATGAAATTTAGTCACATAACTATTATGTCTAATAACGTATCTACCTCAGTAAGTAGTAACAATATTACTGCTGTATTTGCAGGTTTTCTTGGAGCATTTATTGTTGGTTCTCTTGGAGTCCAACTTGTAAGAACCCAAAAGCCTTCTTTTCAATCTCAACCATTAAAAGTTCAACCAGTTATCGCTCATCAATCAACTTTATGGGCAGCTTTAGGAGAACAAGATACTCCTATTGTTAAAAATAAAGTTTCTAATGCAAAAACTACAGGAGTTGTCCCTGTTATAGGTTCTGAAGCAACTCTTTGGGCTCCTCTAGGTTTAGGTAATTAGTAAATTAGGTCTTTTAATAAACCGAAGGGGGTTTTTAACCCCCTTTTTTTATTAATTGCATTAAAAAGATGATTGAAAATTTTCAATCCAATTCATGGATAACTATAAATTAAATCAGGGTTTGAAAACAATGTAATCGTAGATACCAACAGCTTTTTTATTAATTGATTATAAATTAAAAACACGAGTTAACCCGTTCCAATTTGTTGACTCTGAGGTTTTAACCGTTGACTCCTTATCTACTTCTAGTTGTGACTCGCTAGTTTCAAGATTCAAAAACGGTATTTATATATCTTAAATTATGGAAAAAAAAATCGCAAAGAAATACGCCGATCTTATAGTCCAGGCTAATAATTCAACTGGCAGAAAAGAAGCTTTGTCATTGATTAAACAAGCAACAAAATTAAAAACCAAACTTGATCAATACGAAATGATGTAGTCTCTTAAAATCTACAGGATATTCAAGATGAGGTAGAAACTAGTTCCTTTTTTTTTATCCTGCTATAAAAAATACTAAGAGATTATTTAACTTCTCTGCTTTAATAAAATATCGTGGAATTAACTGAGCTAATTAAGGATTACGTTGCTACAGAATTATTATCAAGTATTGAAATTGATTTTCTTGAAGGAGAATTATGGGAAACCACTCAACATATTGCAGAAATAAATACAGTTATCAAAGCTCCAAAAAATATATGCAAGAAATTGGGACTAGATGAAAAATCTTGCTGGCAATTATGTTGTGCAGCCGTTCTTGACTCCTCAAGACCATTAAAAAATGGACAAAATAGAGTAGATGATTTTAAAAAATTAATTAATCGATATGAAATTAGCTACATATAAACTAAAGACTCAATGATACGTTTACTTATTGCATCAATTCTTTTTTTTACTCCACTAGGAGGTTTTGCTGATGAAAAGCAAAGAGAAATTGAGAATGAAGCTATAAATCTTGTTATTAAAAAATATGGAAAAGGCTTAGAAAATAGATTAAAAGGAACGGGAGTAACTCCCAGTTATCGAAGTTGGTATGAAAATGATTGTTTTGTAAGTATTGCAGCAGGTACATACCAAGAAGATACTTGGTCGGCAATGAAGTGGTTTAGCGTTAATGTCTGTTCTGAATCAGCTGAAATAATGGAAAGTGAATGAAGGAAATAAGACGCCTATTAGTTTTGCAGCATTTAGAAATAGAGGGGCCAGGTCTTTTTGAACAATTTGCTAAAGAAAGAGATTTAAAAATAGAAATTATTCGTTTAGATAATAAAAATGCTCTGCCGCAAACAAAAAAAGGTGACTTAATTTTAATTATGGGTGGACCAATGGGAGTTAAAGATATTGGAAGCGACAGATATCCATGGCTTAAGTTAGAAAGAGATTTTATAAAAAAAGAATTAGAAAATGAGAGACCTATAATCGGTGTTTGCTTAGGTGCTCAGTTGCTTGCGAGTGCTGCTGGAGGAGATGTAGAAATTCTTAAATATGGATCACCTCCAAAAGCATTACCAGAAATTGGATGGTCTCAAATTTTTATTAATAAATCAAATAAAGACTTTAAAGCACTGTTTGAAGACCCTTTTCATGTACTGCATTGGCATGGAGATAGGATTTTATTACCTAATAAAGCAGTACTCATTGCTAGTAGTGCACGTTGTAAGGAACAGTTTTTTAGGATTGGTAATTTTGCTTACGGATTACAATTCCATATAGAGACGACGGGGGGAATGATAAATAACTGGATTAAAGAAGATAAAGAGTTTGTCCTTAAAGGATTAGGCTTAAATGGTCAGGAAATTTTAAAAGAAGAGAATAAAAAATATATTGATAAAACTTTTTCAAAAAGAAAGCTTCTAATAAGTAAATTATTTGAATTATTAGATAATTAAAAAGGGCATAATCCAGTAAAAAAGGGCTTGATAAAGCCCTGAAAAAATTTAAAAAGGATTTTTATTAGAAAATACCTGGAAGAATTTGACCAGTAAAATAGTAGGCTCCTACAAGAGCAAACATTCCAAGCATTGCTGCTTTACCATTAAGCTTTTCAGCTTTTTCGGTCATGATTTTTTTTGCGAATTCCATAATAAAGTGAAATAGATTATATCTAAAAACTAATTATTCAAATTTCAGAATGATGTAGTTTTTTCTACCAAATTGATATCTTTCTAAAGATTTAAAAATAAATACTTAAACATCAAATTGAACTCTTTATAGTTTTCGAGCCAATCTTTAAAGCTTAGCAAGCCTAAAAAACAACTATTTAAATGCATATGTCACGGTTCTGTGACAGTTATGTAGTAAATATCTTGAAAATAACTTAATTTCGGCTTAATACTTTACATTTGTTAATAGTAGTGTTACATTAATTAACAATTACACAACTTCAATGGCTAATTCAAACGTTACTACTGAATCAGGTGGCAGACAGAATATGTTTCCTACTGAGACACGTCCTTACATAGATGAGTCTGTTTCTTACGACAGCTACCCACAAAATGCAGAAAAAGTTAACGGTCGTTGGGCAATGATTGGCCTTGTTGCGTTAGTAGGTGCTTACGTTTCAACCGGACAAATTATTCCTGGCATTTTTTAATGAGTCCACTTTCAGGTTTCTTAGCCGTAATTGTATTCTTTACAGCCATCCTCGTTGCTTATTTAACCAAGCAATTTCAAAACGAAAATTTAAACTATTCATCTTCTAATCAAATGAAAAACACAAACACAAAAGTCAAAACAATCGAAAAAGAAAAAGTTGTTGCTGAAACTCTTAACGGCAGATTCGCAATGCTTGGATTAATTGCTGCTGTTGGAGCATACCTAACAACAGGTCAAATAATTCCTGGTTTCGTTTAAAAACCTACTATTTAACATTTCTACAAATCAGAAAAATGGAAAATTCAAAAACAACTTATTGGCAAAACGCCGAGAGAACTAATGGAAGAATGGCAATGATGGGCTTATTTGCATTAGTTGTAAATTATGGCTTATTCGGATGGATAATCCCAGGAATTTTTTAAAATGAATTTAGGCTTACTTTTTCTTAAAGTAAATACTTTGGGAGTTATAACTCTTTCTGAACTTGATTGGATAACTAACCATCAATCTGAATTTTCAAGGTTAGATATGGCTTTAGTTATTAAGATCGGCCGTCTTATGGATTCTGGAGTAGTAGAAATTGATAATAGATTGCCTGTTTAATTTTTAAAAAATGATCGTCATGAGTGTTTGTCAATAGGGATACTGACAAACACTTTTTTATGAGAAAAAATATTTGTAAAAAAAAGAGATTGTTTCTTAGCTAAAAACAATCTCTCAATTACCTAATTCTTACATGAAAATTTCAAGTAAGCTTTCAGATCTTAACTGATTTGTTTTTATAGTAAATCCGTAAAAATGCTTTTGTAATTTATCTTTTTAAACCACCTCTTTTTATCCAAAGGAACCATGTAACCCAAATAGGAGGAAGGAATCTGATTAAAAAAGAAATTTTATACATATAAAATGGGGCATTTTCACTTTGAAATAAATTCATCAAAAAGGAAGATATAGTTACCCAAAGTAAAATTATTAATATATTTGCTCCCAACAAAGCGAACTTATTTTGTTTGAATATTTTTGGCATAAGGTAAATTTTTTATATTCTTAATTTTAAATAATCTCGGGAAATAAATTATACATTTTCAAAAAAACTTCAAATTTAAAATCCATATCCAAATAAAAAAAGTACTAAATTTCAATCCCTCTCCAAATAACAATCCAAAAGCGATAGGAGGAGAAAATATTAAAAAAAGAATAGAGAATAAACTAAATAACGCAAATGATCCTCTTAGAAAAAAATTCTTTCTTTTTGTTCTTCTTAGATTTTTTAAAGTATTCCACTCCCATTCGATAAACTTATAGAACTTTTCTGATAATAAAAAAAAATACTTCATTAATATTATTAATTTCTATCGGCTTTTCTTATTTATAAAATTAATTTCACCTGTTAGCAATAAACCTTATCCCCTTCTTCAGAAAGATAGTAAATTTTATTTTCTGAACTTACGAAGAAAGTTAATCCCTTATATTGTGATCTTTTAAATTTATCTAATCTAAGTTTGTGTAAATCCCAATTATCAGTACTTATGTCAGGATTAAATTCTTGTTCTTTTAAGAAAGGTACATAAGTTGGACTAATTGTTGTTTTTTGGGCTAACCCTCTATTTCGTTTTGAATAAAAAAGTAATAAAAATAAAAGTACAAAAAAAAGAATTAATAATATATTTGTCATTGTCAATTTTTCTAATTTGAAAAAACTTTATTTGGAGAATCAAGAACTTTTCACAATAAATTTCTTAGTAAGTAAAAAATCCTATTTTTATATTCTTGTATTTTTGAATACTTATCAAGGGGTTACCTAAATCAGATTATAAAATGAGTCGCATTTTCAACATGACTCAAAATTCCATGAATACTCCTTATGCAAAAAGAGTAGCTGAAAAATTTAGAGAGGCTCAAAACTATTTAAAAACTAATGGTTTTAGTAGATCAACTAAACATTTACTGGAAGATATTGAAAATTCTGTTGAAAAATAATGCCAATACCCCCTCACTTACCACAACTACAATATGGCTACGATGATGGCTTTACAACCATTGTTTTTGGGTTAATAGGAAGTTGCTTAGGATGTATCTTAATTTTATTAATTTCATTTTTTGAATTTAAATTCAAAAAGCAAAATAGTAAGCCTTAAGAGACTTACTAAACATTAAATAAGAACTCCATTACATCACCTTCGTTAACAATATATTCCTTACCTTCACTTCTTAAAAGACCTTTAGTTTTTGCATTGGCAATTGAACCTGAATCAATTAAATTTTGATACGAAATAGTCTGAGCTCTTATAAATCCTTTTTCAAAATCAGTATGAATTACTCCTGCTGCCTGTGGCGCAGTCATCCCATCTTTTATGGTCCATGCTTTTGTCTCCTTTTCTCCGGTAGTGAAATAAGTTTTTAATCCCAATAATTTATATGTTGATCTAATTAAAGAACTTAATCCCCCTTCTTCTACTCCTAAACCAATAAGGTAGTCTTTTTTATCTTCTGGTTCTAACTCTATTAATTCAGATTCGACTTGCGCTGATATTTTTATACATTCTGTATTTTCATTGCTTGCAAAACTCTGAACTTTTGATGAGAAATCATTACCTTCAGCTAAATCATTTTCATTCAAATTTGTTGCGTAAATAATTGGTTTAGCAGTAAGGAAGCCTAGTTGCTTAATTATTAAATTTTCTTCTTCACTCAAAGATATTGATCTAACTGAAAGGCCTTTCTCTAGCTCTTCTTCAATTTTTTCTAGTAAGGTATCTTCTTTTGCTGCCTCTTTACTAGTTCTAACCTGTTTTTTAATTCTTTCTCTTCTTTTTTGGAGTTGAGATAAATCAGCTAAATTCAATTCCAGATTAATTATCTCAATGTCATCCAAGGGATCTACCTTTCCAGAAACATGAATTACATCACTATCTTCAAAGCACCTTACAACATGAACTATTGCATCAACCTCCCTAATATTTGATAAAAATTTATTTCCCAAACCTTCGCCTTTACTAGCTCCTTTTACTAGTCCTGCGATATCTACAAATTCAATTTTTGTTGGGATAATATTTTGGCTAGAACTTAAATTACCTAACTCTTGCAACCTTTGATCTGGGACTGAAACTATGCCTTTATTAGGTTCTATAGTACAAAAGGGAAAATTAGCCGCTTGGGCCTTAGCATTTTCTACAAGTGCATTAAATAGAGTTGATTTTCCAACATTTGGTAATCCAATAATACCTGCTTTTAACATTTGAAAAAACTTATGGAAAAATTATCAAGAAAACATCTTCTAGTAATATAGTATTTACTTAACCAATCTTGGATAAGTTAATTATAATCGTCTTGATTATTTATTTAGTTCCTAAATATTCTCTACTTCTGCTTTTAAAAAGAAATGTTTGATTTAATAAAAAAAAATATAAATCTAAGAAGTGGAATTATATTGCTTTCTCTAGCTATATTTTTCGTTTTTATAACCAATTCCTTCAAGAAAAATAAGTCAAAAGATATTTCTGATTTTGTAGTTCAAGTTGAAAAAGGAATCCTCTCAGATTCAATTAATACTAGTGGTGAAGTAAAAGCAATAAGGACAAGCAATATTGGGCCTCGGAAGCAAGGCGTAATAAAAGAAATCAAAGTAGATGAGGGCGATCTTGTAAAAAAAGATCAGGTTTTAGCTTCTCTTGATGATGAAGACTTTATCTATAAAATTGAAGAACTTGAATTAAATGTAGAAAAACAAAAATCTGAATTTTTAAGAAGGGAATATTTATATCAAGAAGGTGCGGTAAGTAAAGAAGACTATGAAAGTTATAAAAATAACTACAACATTAGTAGCGCCAAACTTAATGATGCAAAAGCTGAAAAAAGTTTCTATCTAATTAAAGCTCCTTATGGAGGAAAGATAACTGCAAAATATGCTGAGATAGGATCTTATGTCACACCAAGTACAAACTTAAGTTCAGACCCTAAAACCAAAAACTTTATTTTTGAACTATCAGAGGGCCTAGAAATTGTTGCTAAAGTTCCTGAGAGTGACATTGGCAGAATAAAAATAGGTCAAGAAGCCTCAGTAAGAATTGAGGCTTATCCCTCAAAAAAATATAGTGCCATAGTTAAAAAAATAGCTACAAGAGCTGTAAAAGATAATAATGTAACCTCATTCGAAGTAACTTTAAATTTTAAAGATATTTCTGAAGAAATTAAAATTGGAATGACTGCAGATCTTGAATTTAGAGTCGAAGGTAATGAAGAAAAAATCTTAGTACCAACAGTTTCTATTGTCACTGAAAAAGGTGAAAAAGGAATTTTGAAAGTTGATAAAAACAATTCTCCCAAATTTGAAAAAATCGAAATTGGTATTAGTAGTGGAAATAAAACTTCAGTAATTGATGGATTAGAACCTGGAGAGCAAATCTTTATTGATATTCCACCTTGGGCTAAGAAGAGAAAATGAGTTTAAAATCTGAAAACTCTAAAAAACCAATTTTACTTTTAGTCGATGGCCACTCACTTGCTTTTAGAAGCTTCTATGCATTTAGCAAAGGGATTGATGGAGGTTTAACTACCAAAGAGGGATTTCCAACAAGTGTCACTTATGGATTTCTAAAAAGTCTTCTGGATAATTGCAAAAATATTAGTCCTGAGGGTGTTTGTATTACGTTTGATACCGAAAAACCAACTTTCAGACATGAATTAGATCCAAATTATAAGGCCAATAGAGATGTGGCACCAGATGTTTTTTTTCAGGATATTGAACAACTAGAAATCATTTTAGAAGAAAGCCTTAATTTACCAATTTTTAAATCTCCAGGATACGAAGCAGATGATCTCCTAGGCACAATTGCAAATGATGCTTCTTCTAAAGGATGGTGCGTGAATATTCTTTCTGGAGATAGGGACTTATTTCAATTAGTAGATGATCAAAAAGATATTTATGTACTTTATATGGGTGGTGGTCCATATGCGAAAAGTGGAAATCCAACTCTTATGAATGAAAATGGAGTAAAAGAAAAATTAGGTGTTGCGCCAGAAAGAGTAGTTGATCTTAAAGCCCTAACTGGTGATAGTTCTGATAATATTCCAGGTATTAAAGGGGTAGGTCCAAAAACTGCAATTAATCTACTAAAAGAGAACGACACGCTTGATGGAATCTATCAGGCTTTGGACAAGATTCAGCAGAACAACGATAAGAAATATAAAGGATTCATCAAAGGTTCAGTTATAGAAAAGCTCAGAAACGATAAACATAATGCTTTTCTTTCCAGGGATTTAGCAAAAATAAATACTGAGGTGCCTTTAATTTTAAGTAACGGTTATGAATTAAAAAATATAAATCAAGAACTACTTTCAGAGTCACTGAAAAAATTAGAACTATCAACACTACTTAGACAAATTGATATTTTCAATTCAACTTTCAGCAAAGGTGGTTTTGACAAAAATAATGTAGCTAAAGAGGAGGAGAAGGCACCAAAAGTCGCAGGCAATAATGAATTAGAAAATAGTGAAAATAAAATCCCTAAAATCAACGTAACTGTTGTAAATGATTTCGAATTACTTGATAAATTAATTCAAAGATTAGACAAGACCAATCAAATAGTTTCTTTAGATACAGAGACCAATAGTTTGAATCCAATCGATGCAGAACTTGTTGGGATAGGGTTATGTCTTGGAGAAGAAAATGATGATTTATTTTATATACCTCTTGGTCATCAAACAAAAAAAGAGACCCCCAATCAATTATCAATTGAAGATGTTTTCTCAAAGCTAAGAAATTGGATAGAAGATCCAAAAAAAGAAAAGGCACTCCAAAATTCTAAATTTGATAGGCAAATATTTTTTAATCATGGACTTGATCTTAAAGGCGTAACCTTTGACACCTTGTTAGCAGACTACCTTCTTAATAATCAGGAGAAACATGGGTTAAGTGAAATTAGTTTTAGATTATTTGGATTTAAGCCTCCTTCATTTAAGGAGACAGTTGGAAAAAATAAAGACTTTTCATTTGTTGATATTGATGAAGCAAGTATTTACTGCGGTTATGATGTTTTTCTAACTTTTAAGATTGTCAAAATTTTTAAAGAAAGTTTTTCAAAGGAAAAAGATGAATTAATCAAATTGTTCGAAGAAATCGAGCTGCCTTTAGAGCCGGTATTGTCCCAAATGGAAATGAATGGCATAACCATCGACATCCCTTATTTGGATAAACTCTCAAAAGAATTAAAAAGTACCTTAGAAGATATTGAAAGTAAAGTTTATGAATTAGCAGAGGAGACTTTTAATCTATCTTCACCAAAACAACTTGGTGAGATCTTGTTTGAAAAATTAAATTTGGATAAGAAAAAATCACGGAAAACAAAAACAGGATGGAGTACAGATGCAGTAGTTCTTGAAAGATTAGTCGACGAACATGAAATAATCCAACATTTAATAAAACATAGAACTCTTAGCAAATTACTTAGCACCTATATTGATGCTCTTCCAAATCTTATTAACGAAAAGACAGGAAGAGTTCATACAAACTTTAATCAAGCTGCTACAGCGACTGGGAGACTAAGTAGTAGCAATCCTAATCTTCAAAATATCCCGGTTAGGACTGAATTTAGTAGGAGAATCAGAAAAGCATTCTTGCCTGAAAAAAATTGGAAACTTTTATCAGCTGATTATTCTCAGATCGAATTAAGAATACTCGCTCACTTAGCGGATGAAGAAATACTAATAAATGCATTTCATAAAAATGATGACATTCATTCTTTGACTGCAAGATTAATTTTTGAGAAAGAAGAAATTTCTTCTGATGAGAGGAGAGTTGGGAAAACAATAAATTTCGGAGTTATCTATGGTATGGGAATTAAAAAGTTTGCACGTTCTACAGGAGTAAGTACTCCAGAAGCAAAAGAATTCCTAATAAAATACAAAGAAAGATATTCAAAAATTTTCAAATTTCTTGAACTTCAAGAAAGGCTTGCCTTATCAAAAGGTTATGTAAAAACAATTTTTGGTCGAAAAAGAGAATTTAAGTTTGATAAAAATGGACTTGGAAGATTAATAGGGAAAGATCCTTACGAAATTGACCTGCAATCTGCAAGAAGGGCTGGCATGGAAGCACAGTCATTAAGAGCCGCAGCTAATGCACCAATTCAGGGTTCAAGTGCAGACATTATTAAAATTGCAATGGTTCAACTAAATAAGAAATTCATAGAAATGAATGTTCCCGCAAAAATGCTTTTACAAGTACATGATGAATTATTGTTTGAAGTTGAACCAGATTCTTTGGAAATTACGACGAAATTAGTAAAGAAGACTATGGAAGATTGTGTAAAATTAAATGTGCCTCTTTTAGTTGATATTGGAATTGGAGACAATTGGATGGAGACAAAATAAACCTTATGAAATACTTATTTTAAGATGATCAAACTTTTTAATACTTTAAGCAAAAAAGTTGAGGTTTTTAAGCCTATTGATGATGTAGTAAAAATTTATTGTTGTGGAGTAACTGTTTATGATTTATGTCATCTTGGTCATGCCAGAAGTTATATAGCTTGGGATGTATTGAGAAGATTTTTAATTTACAGTGATTTCAAAGTGAAGTATGTTCAAAATTTTACAGATATTGATGACAAGATCTTAAAAAGAGCTAAAGAAGAAAGCAGTTCAATGAAGGAAGTATCTGAAAAAAATATTATTGAATTTCATAAAGATATGGATTCTTTAGGAATAATGCGTCCGGATAGTATGCCAAGAGCAACGAATCATATATGCAATATCTGCTCCTTCATAACAATCCTTGAGGACAAAGGTTATGCATACTCTAGGGATGGAGATGTTTATTATTCTGTTTTTAAAAATAAAAATTATGGAAAGCTAAGTAATCAAAATATACAAGAACAAAATATCAATCAGCAAGGAAGAATGGCTAATGATGAAAATAGTAAAAAACTTAATCCGCAAGATTTTGCACTATGGAAAAAAGCCAAAGATGATGAACCATTTTTTGATTCGCCATGGGGTAAAGGTAGGCCAGGATGGCATATTGAATGTTCGGCGATGGTTAAAGATGAATTAGGAGATACTATTGATATCCATTTAGGTGGTTCTGATTTGATTTTTCCACATCATGAGAATGAAATCGCCCAATCAGAAGCAGCCAATGGCAAAAAGCTAGCGAACTATTGGTTACACAATGGGATGGTCAATGTAAATGGACAAAAGATGAGTAAATCCCTTAAAAATTTTAAAACTATCAGAGAGCTAATTAAGTCAGGTATAAGCCCTATGACTTTGCGATATTTTGTTATGACTGTGAATTATAGAAAACCACTTGATTTTACTGAAGAAGCTTTAAGGAGTGCTTCAGAAGCTTGGAAAAACATTAATGTAGCCCTTTCTTTTATGGACCTTACAAAAGGTGCTTTTAGATCTATTGATAAAAATGAATCTATCGAAGAAGAATATAAAGAGAAAATAAGTTTTGAATTATCTCAAAAAAAGCTTAAATTTTCTGAGGCTCTGGGAAATGACCTCAATACAGCAGGTGCTATTGCAATTATTTACGATTTAGCGAAACCATTAAAAAACTTTTTAAACCAATTTCAAAGGGTTGAAGGTTTTAAAATAGACCTAAATGAAAAATTCTTTCTACTTGAGAATTTTAAAACTCTTGAAAAGTTGACTGAGGTACTTGGTCTTAAAAAAGAGGTTTTAGTAAAAGAAAGTAAAATAAAAGAAGAAGAAATATCAATGCTTATTAATGAAAGATTGAAAGCAAAAAAAGAAAAGAATTATGCGAAGGCCGATGAAATTAGGAATTTGTTAAAAGAAAAAGGTATTGAACTTATTGATCAATCAAAGGAAATAACAACATGGATAAGGGTCTAAATTTTAAGAAAAAAACCAATTTGAAATTTTTGTTTTTTAAATACACCTTTAAATGGGAAGATATTAGAAATATCAGAGAAAATTGAAATACATTACTGTGCTCGGTTCTACTGGTTCAATTGGGACTCAAACTCTCGAAATAGCTAGTGAGCAGCCTGATAAGTTTAAAGCCGTAGCTCTTTCGGCAGGAAGAAATATTAATTTATTAACAGAACAAGTTAAAACACATAAACCAGAAGTAGTTGCGATTGAGGATGAAAATCTTATAGAAGATTTAAAAGATAATATTAATAACTTAGATTTGGATAGTGCTCCCTTGGTTTTGAGTGGAAAGGAGGGGATTAACGCAGTTGCAGCATGGGATAAGGCAGATACTGTGGTTACAGGGATAGTAGGATGTGCAGGCTTAATTCCAACAATGTCAGCAATTAATGCGGGGAAAAATATTGCACTTGCTAACAAAGAAACTTTAATTGCGGCAGGACCAATTGTTATTCCTGCATTAAAGAAAAATAATAGTAGGCTTTTACCTGCTGATTCAGAACACTCTGCTATCTTTCAATGTTTACAAGGATTACCTAATTATGAAAATGCAGATTTTTCAACAGGAGAGATGCCTAAAGGTTTAAAAGCCATACATTTAACAGCTTCTGGTGGTGCTTTCAGAGATTGGGCCGTTGAGGATTTAAAGCATGTCACAGTGGAAGATGCGACTTCACATCCTAATTGGGATATGGGAAAAAAAATAACTGTAGATTCTGCAACTCTTATGAATAAAGGATTAGAAGTTATAGAAGCTCATTATTTATTTGGGACCTCTTACGAAAATATCGAAATAGTTATCCACCCTCAAAGTATTATTCATTCAATGATTGAGATGGAAGATTCTTCAGTATTAGCTCAATTAGGTTGGCCAGATATGAAACTACCCATTTTATATGCGATGAGTTGGCCTGAAAGATTTAAAACAAATTGGAAAAGATTAAACCTAAGTGAAATTGGAAAATTAACTTTTAAAGAGCCAGACGAGTTTAAATATCCATGCATGGGACTTGCCTATGCCGCAGGAAAATCTTCTGGGACTATGCCTGCAGTCTTAAATGCTGCTAATGAAATGGCTGTTGAACAATTCCTCAAAGAAAAAATTTCTTTTCAAGAAATTCCAACATTTATAAGTAAAGCTTGTGAATCACATATGGAGAATTTGAATTTGAGTCCCGAATTGGAGGATATTCTTGAAGTAGACAATTGGGCCAGACTTTTTGTTGAGCAAGAAATTAAAAAAGGGAAAAAATACGTAAGTATTGGATAAAAGTGAATATAAAAAAACATCTTCTACTATGCGCAACACCCACAAAACAGAAATGCTTTAAAGGCAATGAAGGTCAAAAAACATGGGAATGTCTGAAAAAGACTTTAAAAAAATTTGAGAATGATCCCTGTACAAAAAACGTTCATATATTAAGATCAAAAGCTGACTGTTTAAGGATATGTAAGAACGGCCCAATTCTTCTTGTTTGGCCTGATGGTATTTGGTACGAGAAAGTTTCTCCAGAAAAAATTTCAGAAATTTTTACCTCACATATTATTAACGGTAAGCCAATAGAAAAATGGATTTTTAAAAAAACACCATTTTTAAATAGTCCTAGATACTAATAAACCAGTTCTTTACTACTTCGTCTGACCAGCAGCCATTAATAGAGTGAAAACCATTATGACCTCCTTTTTCAGTTATAAAAATAGTAAATTTATCAATAAATTTTCCTCTTAAATTCAAAGTTGCATTATATGGAACCCAAGGATCATCCTTGGCATGAATAAAAAGCATTTGAGGTAATTTTTTTATTGAGTTTTGGATTCTAAATATTGGAGAAGCTTTAACATAATAATCTTCTAAAGAATTAAATCCCCAACTTGGAGCTGTAAATTTCTGATCAAATTCCCTTATACTTTTTAAAGTTCTAATTTTTTTTCTTAATTTCTCATTATTAAGAATTTTGCCTTCATCATTAAATCCCTCCCATAACTGATTTTTTAAGCGGTGAAGTAACCATTTTTGGTAGATATAATTTCTAGATTTTTCAATACAGAGACTGCATGATGATAAATCTAAAGGGCTACTCACACAGGCTAGGCCATCTAAAAGTTTTTCTCCTTTGTTTTCATCGTAATCTAAGCAGGCATTTAAAAGAATTGTTCCGCCTAAAGATAATCCAACTCCGTAAATTGGAAGATTATTCATCTTAATGAGATCTTTAAACTCTAAATTAATGAATTTTTTAAAATAATTAATTGCTGAAATAACATCACTGGAGCATCTAGCACAATAATTTCCTTTAGCTAAATATCTCGCAGATCCAGATCCTCTTAGATTTAATTTAAGAACTCCAAAACCATTATTTGCTAATTTCCTAGAGATTCTTCTTAAACCAAACCGTTTAGTTGAGCCCCCTAAACCATGTGTAACGATTACAAAACCCCTAAGTGAGTTTAAGTTTTCAGGTAATTCTAAAAAACCTAAAAGATAATCACATTCAAATTTTTTAGAAAGAATTTTATTAATCGGAAAGAATATTTTTTTATTTTTTTTTGATTTACCAAAATCAATAACAAAAGTATCTCTCAAAGTTTGTAAGTCGCCACCTATCCAAGGTAAGACTTCTCGAAATGGCTTATTTTTTACGTAATCTGAAAAACTAAAAGATATACTATTATTTCTCCCCAACTCCAAGATCCTTTAATTCTCCAATCAAATCATTCAGTACCTTTTTTGCATCACCAAAGACCATTGAGGTATTTGGCAGATCAAATAAATCATTTTTTATTCCGGAGTAACCTGCACTCATACCACGTTTAATTACAAATACCGTTCTTGCTTCCTGCACATCAAGAACTGGCATGCCATATAAAGGAGAAGAGCTATCATTTTTAGCTTGAGGATTAACCACATCATTTGCTCCTAAAACTAAAACAACATCCGTTGCTGGAAAATCAGGATTTACAACGTCCATCTCTTTAAGTTGTTCGTAAGGAACATCTGCTTCTGCTAAAAGTACATTCATATGTCCAGGCATCCTCCCTGCTACAGGATGAATTGCGTAAACAACTTCAATACCATTTTGCTCTAGTTTTTTTGTCACTTCCCTTAAAGTATGTTGAGCTTGAGCTACCGCTAGACCATAACCAGGAACAATAATTACCTTGTTGGCTGCCTCTAAAGTCAATGCACATTCTTCAACACTGCAAGAAGTTATATTTGTATATTCTCCTGAACCAGAAGAGGCTGTACTTTGTGCAGATAAAGATCCTCCAAAAAGAACTGAGACCAATGATCTATTCATACCCTTGCACATTACTTGAGTAAGTATTAGACCTGCTGCTCCAACCATTGCGCCTGCTACTATCAAAAGCTGACTATCTACAACGAAACCTGCTGCTGCTGCTGCAATCCCTGAATAGCTATTTAATAAAGATATAACGACTGGCATATCAGCTCCACCAATTGGCAAAGTAACTCCAATACCTAATAAAGAAGAAACTATAACTAAAAGCCAAATAGAACTTGTATTGCCGTTTATCAAATCAAAAAAGGCTATCAAGGAAGCAACTGCAAAAACAATATTTACAAAATGTCTAACTTTGCTCTGAGTCCATCCTGGAGTTGACAACCAACCCTGTAACTTTGCCATCGCCACAATTGAACCTGTGAAAGTTATGGCACCAACAAATATAGAAACAGATATTGAAACTTCGTTAATCAGTGACTTAAAAAAATCAAAATTTTCTTGGCCACCAGATATAGGAAAAATAGCTACTCCTAAGGCCACTAAAAGTGATGACATTCCTCCACAACCATTGAACAATGCCACTGTTTCAGGCATGGAGGTCATAGGTACTTTTTTTGCAAGAATTGCTCCGAATAAACTACCTATGATTGATCCAATTATTATCCAAATCCAAGACTGAATAGCAATTCCAGAAGTGCCTAAATAATAAGAAAGTAATCCTACTACTGATAGCGACATTGCAAATGCAGCTAATCTATTGGCATCCCTTGCTGATTTTACTTTTGACAATCCTTTTATTCCCAAAGCCAGTAAAAGTACTGCTAGAAGGTCAATAACGAATTTAATGATTACAGGTAGATTCATGTTAAAAATTACTTCTTATTTGATGGTTTACGACTAAACATCGCGAGCATTCGATCAGTTACAAAGAAACCGCCTACAACGTTGAAAAGAGCAAATCCAAGAGAAACTGAACCAATGATTAAAAGTGGTACGTTACCTTCTGCTTTTACAATTAAAGTCAAGGCTGCAAGCATTGTTATTCCTGAAATTGCATTTGCTCCACTCATTAGAGGTGTGTGAAGAGTAGGAGGAACTTTTCCAATTAACTCGAGGCCTAATAAACTACCAAGTAAAAGAACCCAAAGAAGACTTATAAAAGACATAATTTTAAAACCTCAATTTTCAAAAACTTTATTTTGAAGAACAACTCCTTCATCGCTTAATAAACATCCAGAAATGAGTTCATCCTCTTTATCTAATTTAATTACACCATCTTTTATAAATGGTGTAATCAAAGATGTTAAGTTCTTAGCATAAAGTGAACTTGCATCATAAGGAACTGAAGAGGGTAATTCGCCCGCTCCTATAAGTTTTACCCCATCTTTGATAATAGTTTCATTTGATTTTGTTCCTTCGCAGTTCCCTCCCTGAGAAACTGCTAAATCAATAACTACTGCTCCAGGCCTCATTTTTTTAATCATGGGTGAGTCTATTAAAACAGGGGCCTTTTTACCTAGAACTTGCGCAGTACATATAGCAACATCAGCTTCAGATAAATATTTAGTTAAAGTTGCCTTCTGTTTTGAGAGGAATTCGGGTGTTACAGCTTTTGCATAACCTCCTGCCTCTCCTGGCTTTTCCTCAACTTCAGGAAGTTCTATAAATCTTGCTCCGAGGGACTCTACTTGTTCTTTAACAGCAGGTCTAATATCAGATACAAATACTATTGCTCCAAGTCTTTTTGCTGTCGCAACTGCCTGTAATCCTGCAACGCCTCCACCAAGAACCACTACTTTGGCAGGTTGGACTGTCCCTGCTGCAGTCATAAGCATTGGGAAATATCTATCTAACTCACTTGCAGCCAAAAGAACTGCTTTATATCCAGCAATATTGGCCTGTGAAGAAAGAACATCAGAAGATTGAGCTCTACTAATCCTCGGAAGCAACTCTAGTGATAAAGCTGAAATCTTATTACTATTTATAATCCTAAGAAGCTCCTTATTACCATATGGGTTAAGAAGACCAAGAAGAACAGCGCCTTTCTTTAACTTAGTTAAATTATCCTCTGATGGAGTTTGAACACAAAATATTAAGTCAGCTTCACCCCAAATTTTTTGATCTAAGTTGTTTATTATTGTTCCGCCCGATTCTTCATATGATAAGTCACTAAATCCTGATAATTTTCCTGCTGAACTTTCAATATAAACATCACATCCAAGGCTTTTTAATTTCTTTACCGCTTCTGGTGTAGCTGAAACTCTCCTTTCACCAGAGCTTGTTTCGGAAGGAATAAGTATCTTTGTCAATTTATTTATTTTTTTAACATACTAAATATAAATTGAAGAAAGTCAAAAGTCTTGGATTTTTGTTAAAAATATATTTTCTTTTCTATAAAAAATAGCTATCTAGAATATATAAGTACTAAATAATCCAATGAGTATAAAAGCAATCGAATGTCCTGATGGAGTGTGCCACAGTCATCATGGTGGTCATGCTGTTCCAAGGCAAGCTATGCAGAAAAATCTAGAAAAGCATGGTAAAGACTGGTGCGAGAAATTAGCAGAGAGAATTTATGAAATGTCAGTTGATACTTATTCACAGACAGTCATGCCCAGTCTCCACTCGGCAGGTTGGCAAAGAAGACATTTAGATTGGGAATTTAAGCTGGCAGAAAATGATTCTGAACCTGATGAAGCTCTTGTTGAAGGAATTATTAATGCCACAGAAAGCTTTCTAAGGAGTAGTGAGGTTCATCGATTATTTATTCAAGAATTAGTTCAGGGCACATTCGAGGAAGCAAATGATAAAAAAATAATTTCTAAAGCAATAAAATCTATCATTGAAGAAGAAATTGTTAGTTCACTAAGAGAAAAGAAAGAAACTCTTTTAAAGAAAATATCCGCAAAATTAATATCAGAAGAAAAAGTTAGCGAGGAACTTGCAATAAATTCAGCTAAAGAGGGTTTTGAGGAAGTTGAAAGGCTACTTGCAAATCACAGCGAGGCAGTCTAACTCTATTTCTTTATATTTTCTTTATAATTTACCCAAAAATTGGCTCAAATATAAATTAAAGATTAAATTATTGTTTGGAAGTACAAAGTTGTAACTTATTAGACAATACATAGGTTCTCTGATGTGTTTATCTATATACAACTTAAATCTTTCAATGGACAATTTCATTAGAAAAAGGATCGACATAGCGACCTGTTGGGCTACCAACAGAATTTCTGCAATGGATACTCTAGAAAGATATGAAGACAGTTATGCAATCGCAGAAGAATTTAGAGAGTGGATATTACATATTGGAGAAAAGAACGAAAATTTAAAAGATTCTGTTTTAAACTTCCCAAAGGAATTAAAAAAGTTATTAGACCAAAAAGTCAACGATTGAGTAATAAATCTATCGAGTGAAATCCGCCCTACATTATTTGGGTTAGTTTATTATTATTAATAGTGAAATTAGCAAATAAATGGAAAATAAAGAGAAGATTTCAAACGTAGAAAATGTTGTAATTATAGGTTCGGGACCTGCAGGTTACACCGCTGCAATATATGCCGCACGAGCAAATCTTCAACCATTACTTGTAACAGGATTTAATTCTGGTGGAATTCCTGGTGGGCAATTAATGACTACAACATTTGTTGAAAATTATCCAGGTTTCCCAGATGGAGTACTAGGTCCTGAATTGATGGATCTAATGAAGGCTCAAGCAGAAAGATGGGGTACTAATTTATACGAAAGTGATGTTGTCTCAATAAATACTGATTCACATCCCTTTGAATTAAAAACTTTAGAAGGAACTATAAAATCTAACTCAATTATTATTGCAACTGGAGCAAGTGCAAATAGATTAGGCGTGATAAATGAAGATAAATTCTGGAGTAAAGGAATAAGTGCTTGTGCAATATGTGATGGAGCCACCCCACAATTTAGAGATGAAGAATTAGCTGTTATTGGAGGGGGCGACTCTGCATGTGAAGAAGCAGCATATCTCACAAAGTATGGAAGCAAAGTGCATTTGATTGTTAGATCAGAAAAATTAAGGGCTAGCGCAGCAATGGTAGATAGAGTAAAAGCTAATCCAAAGATAGAAATTCATTGGAACACAAAAGTTGATAAAGCGGATGGTTCTGAATGGCTTGAGAGAATAGAAACTATTCACTCTCAAGAAGGTAAAGGGGAAATCAATATAAAAGGTCTTTTTTACGCGATAGGGCACACACCAAATACGAAGTTCTTAGGCAACAAAATTGATTTAGATAATAAAGGCTATATTGCTTGCAAATCAGGAAGGCCAGAAACATCTATTGAAGGCATCTTCGCTGCAGGTGATGTTGTTGATTCTGAGTGGAGACAAGGAGTTACCGCTGCAGGAACTGGATGCATGGCAGCATTAGCTACTGAAAGATGGCTAGCCGAGAAAAACTTAGCAAAAACTATAGTCAGAGAAACACCCGAACCAGAAAAAAAACTTAATTCATCAGATTTTAATGAAGAAGAAGTTAATGAAGATACTTTCGATTCAAATTCTGAATGGCAAAAAGGCAGTTATGCATTAAGGAAACTTTATCACGAGAGTAAAAAACCTATCTTAGTAATTTTTAGTTCCCCTAGCTGCGGCCCATGTCATGTTTTGAAACCTCAGTTAAAAAGGGTAATTAAAGAACTTGATGGTGCAGTTCTTGGCGTTGAAATAGATATTGATAAAGATCAAGATATTGCAAAACAAGCTGGTATTAACGGCACACCAACAGTTCAACTTTTTAAAGAAAAATTATTAAAAAAACAATGGCAAGGTGTTAAACAAAGAAGTGAGTTTAAAGAAGCGATAAAAAATATTATCTAAAGTAACTTTTTATTTATTATTTCTCTTGGGATTATTTTTATTAGTAGTAGGTCTAGCACCGCCTGCATTCCTCTCTCTATAAGTTATCCTCCCTCTAGAAAGATCATAAGGACTTATCTCAACTAACACTTTGTCTCCAGCTAATAATTTAATTCTAAATTTAGTCAATTTACCTGCAGCTCTACATAAACATTGATGTCCTTCAGGTTGTTCTAAGGTAACCAAATAAAATCCATTCCCCTGCTCTTTTTCTATTACACCTGAAGTTTCAATCATTAATTAATCTTTTACTAAGTTCATATTATCAGAAAAAGATTGGCCAAAATTGATTTAAGAAAAATTACATACGTAAAAATATGAAATTCAATTCAAATTGAAAATTTAATTTCATTAATTATTTGAAGTTGACCATAGTAAAAATTTGCTTTCGCAATTTTTTCAGAATCTTCTAATTGATCAAAAAAAACAAACCCAAGGCTTTCCCATAATGAAGATCCGCAAACATTATTCAATTCATTTTTTGCTTCTTTTGCAAAATTATCTAGTTTTCGTTCAAGGTTTTTAGACTTAGAAACAGACATAGGTCAATAATATTTAATATAGTACAAATATACTATCTGATTCTAAAATTGCAATATTAAAAAGGTAATCTCTTTTTTTCTTCAATATTAAGATCTGCTTCCATTTCCCTTAATCTTTTAAGTATTTGTTGATAGTACTCCTTTATATAACTCTCTAGTGAGGTCATATCTTCTTTTTTAAGTTCCAATATTTCGTAAGTTTTGCTCATGTCAGCATCTAATGATTCACCACTACTAGTTACTTCAGCAAAAGCCAATCGCTCAGCAACATTAAGAGAATCTTGGAAAAAGGAAACTACTTTTTGAGTGACACTAATAAGGAAGGGGGAAACTCTAAAAATTTTCGCCTTTTTTTCACTAAATTTTTCACATAAAGATATAACTTCATTTGAATCCCATGCTTTGGGACCTACTAATGGCAATGATGTTCTGTGAGTTTTTGGATTATTTACTGCTGCTACAACAACTTTCGCCATATCTTGAGTATTCATATAAGCAATTTTAGTTGGAGTCCCACTCATCCACACTGCTTGACTATCCAAGATTGGGATTGCGAATTGACCAATAACTCCTTGCATAAAAGCTGCACATTTGAAGATTGTATAGTCTAAATCAGATTTTTCAAGAAGTTTTTCAGTGCAAAATTTAATGTCCATTAAAGGAACATTTCTAAACTTTTCTGTTAGGAGGATAGAAAGGAATATTACCCTTTTTACGTTTAAAGATTCGCAAGCATTGAATAAGTTAAGTTTTCCATCCCAATCAATTTCATAAATACTTTTAGGATCATCTGGCCTACTAGTCGCTGCATCAATAACTACTTCAATATCTTGCAATGCATATTCGATATCAGAAGAATTTAATAAATTACCTTTTGTTAGCTCACAACCCCATTCTTGTAGAAAGGAAGCTTTTCTTGGATTTCTTACAAAGCATCTTACTTCATGTCCCTCTTCTATAGCTTGCTTTGCTATTTGTCTACCAAGTGTCCCTGTTGCTCCTACTAAAAGAATCTTCATACTTAAGATTTACTTAACTTTAAGACCATAACTCAAATTGTGATGTATCCGTGAGAATCAGTCTCCCTGAAACTTTAATAACAAAGCACCACCAACTAATCCTATTGGTATCAGTATCCAAAAAACTGCTGCAATACTAAAAATTTCTTTAGCCATAGTAAAATTTAATGATTACTATAATTTACATTCAATATACATTTATTTGTTAAAAATGTAGATAATTCAAATATCTTGAAAATTTTTGAATATATGAATAATAATTTTAAAAAAAATATAAACATTCCTAATTACTGGAATTGGAATGGTTTTAAAATTTGTTGGAGTGTTACAGGCGAAGAAAATGAGATTCCAATTATCTTTCTCCATGGATTTGGAGCAAGTCGAAAACATTGGAGAAACAATTTAGAGTATTTTGCGAAAAAGAATTTTGCCTCTTATTCTTTGGATTTAATAGGATTTGGGGATTCAGATCAACCTGGGATTAGACAAATTGGAAAACTAGATAATGAGATTTGGTCTAATCAAGTGAAAGACTTTATTGCACAGGTGATAAGACCAAAGAATTCTGGGAAAGTAATTCTTATTGGCAATTCCCTTGGATCACTAGTTGCTTTAACATGTGCTGTTTCATTAGAGGATCAGATTGCAACAGTTATTGCATCGCCTTTGCCAGATCAAATTCAAGAAAATAAAAAGTCCATAACAAAAAAATCATCATTTAAGAAATTTCAAGATAGATTCATAAGAATATTTTTTATGTTTTTCCCTTTGGAGATTATTTTATTTTTAATAACCAAATTAGGGGTTATAAAACTGGGACTAAATTCTGCCTATTTCAAAAAAGATAATATTGATCGCGAACTAATAGATTTGGTAACAAAACCAGTTTTAAGGAGAACTTCAGCTAGATCATTAAGAGCAATGTGTATTGGAATGTCTTCAAGAGATGAAAAATTTCAAGCTTCTTACCTTTTGAGAAAACTTAGCGCCTCAAAAAAAGTTCCTTTTTTATTGATTTGGGGAGAAAAAGATAATTTCATACCTTTGTTTGTTGGTAAAAAGATTGCAAATTTCCATAGATGGGTAAAATTAAAAATAGTATCCAATTCAGGGCATTGTATCCATGATGAAGACCCTTCAGTATTCAATAGAATTTCTTATGAATGGATTAGAGATTTAAAAACCTTTTAAAATATGAAACATACATTATCAGTTCTTGTAGAAGATGAATCTGGAGCCTTGAGTAGAATCTCAGGTCTCTTTGCTAGAAGGGGATTCAACATAGATAGCCTTGCAGTAGGACCTGCAGAATCTAAAGGGATTTCAAGGTTAACAATGGTAGTAGAGGGTGATGATGAAACTCTTCAACAAATGACTAAGCAACTTAATAAGTTATTTAATGTTCTGGGAGTTGTAGATTTTACTAATCTCGCAGCTGTTGAGAGGGAATTGATGTTACTAAAAGTTTCATCGAAAGAAGATACTAGGAGTAATATCCTTGATATAGTACAGATTTTCCGTGCAAAAGTTGTTGATGTATCAGATATGGCCTTAACTCTCGAGGTAGTTGGAGATCCTGGGAAGTTAGTTGCTCTAGAGAAATTACTCGAGCCATACGGCATCCTTGAAATAGCGAGGACTGGTAAGGTAGCTCTTAAACGCTCTTCAGGAGTTAATACAGAAATGTTGAAAATAAACAAATATTCTCTAGAAATTTAATTAGATATCTGGACTGCCTTGATGTAGTCTTCTTTATTGATTTTTTCGAGTACGTCTAATCCTTTAATAATCTTTCCAAAAATCGAATATCTTCCATCTAGTTCTGGGATCTTAGTCGTTACAAAAAAAAATTCAGTAGATGAAGACTTATTCTTACCGCTCTTAACCATAGCGATTGAACCACTCTCAAAAGTATTAACTAAATTTTCAGTTTCATTAGGATTTTTTATTTGATAGTTATATCTTGGTTTAATTTCTTCTTTGAATTTTATTTCTAAAGGTATTGTTGGACTTGTCTTATTCAGGTTTTGTTTTCGTTTTAGATAAGATTTATTTTCTGGATTAACGCCGCCATGTATAAACTTGATTTGAGGATAGTTTATTATTTTATAAAATTTTTGATTTACGTAAATATTATTTTCTATGTTTTCCAAAAAGTT